>JANQRV010000421.1 GCA_028284395.1 Saprospiraceae bacterium | reverse complement strand
AAAAACGTCGCATCCTCTGTGGCTGCAAGCTTTTTGATAACGTAGAGCATAATTAAAAGGCGCTTTTTTAGCCATACAAATTATTTTAGAATAATGTCTACTGTATTCTGAATACTAAAATCGATAACATTGTTGTATCTTGTGTTTAAATAAAGGCAAGAAATGAGCAAAGCAAAGACGAGAATTATTCTTGCCGCTGTTACTCTATTTAATAAGAAGGGTCTCATCAATGTCCGTAATCAAGACATTGCCAAACAAGCAAACATCAGTCTCAGCAACTTCAATTACCACTTCAAAACAAAACAGGATCTCGTATATGCGGTATGCGCATACATGAGTGATGTACTGGTTGAAGAAGTATACGGTAATGAAGTGCTGATTAAGGAAGGTCAAGGCCTTGAAATCACAAAATCTTACTTTGAGTTTGAACAAAAATTCAAGTTCTTTTATTTGGATACGCATAGTATACTAAATGCTTATCCGGGGCTAAAGGAGGAAGTACAGCGGCAGGTCAATGAAGCCATTCAAATTATCAAAAACTTGAACTACTTGTCGGTGGGCATGGGTTACATGAAGCCCGAACCACCGGAGATGCCAGGTCTTTACGATCACTTGGCGGATCAAATCTGGATTAACAACCATTTTTGGTTTGCCCAAATGGACATTCGGGGAAGAACCGAAGACCCCGTGTTAAAGGGGCTAGAGTCTTGCTTTGCAATTTCTTACCCTTATTTAACGGACAAAGGGATTTCTGTTTATAAACACTTCATCGAGCGGGTAAAAAATGCCAGCCACAACCACTCAAAACGGAAAGAAGTAGCTTGATCAATTGATCTCAGTCCAAACAAGTTCAAAAATTTTGAAAGAGAACCTGGCGATCGAATGGGAAATCTGGGGTATATTTGAAAATAAAATTTTTTGTTTACTTTTTATTAAAAAATAATTAAATTGTAGGAAGTTTTATTAACATCAAAACATTTCACAATGAGTAAACAAATTATTGGAGCCGTCATAGGAGGCCTGATTCTTTTTATTTGGCAATTTCTCTCCTTTTCCCTCCTGGGAATTCACAGCTCACAGATGGCAAAAACCGACCAACAAGACGCCATACTCGAAAATCTGGCCGCCGCAAATTTACCGGAGGGAATGTATTTTATTCCACAGCCCATGACTAATACCGCAGAGGATCGAGAAGCTCATATGAACAAATATGAGAATAAGCCCTGGGCGCGAGTTAGTTATCACCATTCCCTGGATATGAGTATGGGTATGAACCTCGTTCGTGGTCTCATCATCGATTTGGTGGCTGCTTTTCTTTTGGTTTGGCTACTGACTCAGATGTCCGATCTCAATTTCAAGACCGCTTTACTTTCCTCCCTTGCCGTTGGATTGATCGGCTATCTCAGCATCAATTATCTCAACCATGTCTGGTTTGAGGAACCTTCACTTCCGGACTTGGTTGACGCCGTCGTGCAGTGGGGAGCCGTTGGTGCCTGGCTGGGCTTTTGGTTGCCTCGCTAGTGAAATTTACTTTGGGGTTCAAGGTTTGGGATTCCTGGTTGAAACTAAACTTTGGACTCCCTACAAAAAGTAAGCAAAAGACGCCCGAAGTTCAGGCAACTTCCGGGATCGACCCTCCAATTCGACGGGAATTTCTTCCAGCAGATCAAGGTTTTGCACAAAATTAATTTTGATTTCTTCTCCCAGTACATTGTTGATGACGAGATCGGCTACTGCCGGTAGGTCATCCCGGTCTACCCGAAATAGGTTGTGGGCAAAAAGCAGAATTTCCATTTTATCCCTTTGCTGGCGATCTTCCCGAATGATAAATTCCCAATCAGAGGCGTCAAATTGCTGTTTTATCATTGATCGATCGTACATCTCAAAGGTGAAATCCCAATCTTTCGGTGGTTTACAGTAGTAGAATTCCCAACCGGCGATCAATGGGGCTTCTTGAACGATCTGTTTGCTGATCTGCAGTCGCCTACCATCTCCATTTGGAGAAATGGTTAATGCATATTCCTCATTGCGACCGGGGCCAATTTCCCACGAGAAGAAACCAAATTCCAAAATTTGGTCATTCAACATTTCAATTACCCTATCCCGATCTGTCACTTCCTTGAATAAATGCTCATTTTGCGTAAACCAGTCCCAAAACTGTCGAATTCTTTGCTGCAACATCTTACCAGATTTTGAAAATAAAATTCAAATCTTCATGAAATACAATACTACAATAATATATTCGACTTTGTAGCCCGTTTTTTGACGGCCATTGCAGCAATAGTAACTAAAGTAACCATAGCCACCACGGCAACCAAAGAAAAAAAATATGCCAACTCTACAAATCGGATTTATCGGTGCCGGTGACATTTCACTGTTACACGCAGAGGCGATCCAAAACAATCCAAATGCTACACTGAAAGGCCTTTGGAACATCACGCCAGAATTGGCCTCCGAAAAAAGCCGACTATTCAATTGCAAGATCTATTCCTCGGCAGAAGAACTTGTTCGAGACCCTGAGATCGACGCTGTCTTCATTTTGACTTCTTTAGAAGCACACCATCAGTATACCATGCTGGCGTTATCGGCGGGCAAACACGTCCTGGTTGAAAAGCCCGTTGGCGCAACCATTGATGAAATTGAAGACATGCGAAAAGCGGCCGCCCGGTGTGGCGTTATCTGCATGCCCGGCCATAATTATATCTACGAAACCAGCATCATGCGGGCCCGTGAATTGATTGATCGGGGCCAGTTGGGAGACCTCGTTTCGGTTTACATTTTGTACAATATTCATCACCCGGAGGAAGTCGCTGCTCGTTATCCCGGTGTCATCCGACAAATTCTCACCCATCACGCTTATATACTGCTCTATTTGGCGGGCAAGCCAGTCCGACTGAGCGCAATGAAATCGGTGATTCACTACGAGAAAATTATCCAGGAAGACCTGGCGATGGTTACCCTGGAAATGGAAAATGGAGCCTTGGCACATTTCTGTGCCAGTTTTGCGGCTGATGATCATGCGGGTGATCCATGGACTATGATGGTGAAGGTGATCGGAACCAAAGGGGCGACTCGCTTTAGCTACCGTGACTGGGTCGAAAATACGCCGGCGGTGGTACACTCTCAGACTTACTCTGCCTATCCCTATAGCATTATCAACGAGGATCGGTATTTTCTGGAAGAGTGTCTCCAAAAAGGTCATTTGCCACTTTCTACCTTGGATGATGCCATAACGGCCCAGCAAATTATTGAGGCAATTGAAAGATCTGTTGCGGAGCGACGACAAATCGAACTCTAGCAGAAATTTTGCTATTTTAAGGTTGAATAGCGTTTTCTAAGCTGAAACATAACGAACGATGAAAAACCACTTTATACTACTTGTTGTTTTCGGACTGATGATACTGTCATCCTGTGAAAAAACAAGCCAGCAGGGCAGTACATCGAAACCTCCACCCAACATCCTTTTTATTCTAGTGGATGACCTTGGGGTTACCGATTTAAGTTGCCTGGGCAGCCAATATTACGAGACTCCCAATGTAGACCGGATCGCAAATGAAGGGATGGTTTTCACTCAAGGTTACGCCGGAAGCCGGGTGTGCAGCCCGTCCCGGGCTACCATCATGACGGGACAGTTTACGGCCAGACATGGAATTACGGATTGGATCGGTGCCCGAACCGGAGAAGATTGGCGCAAAGCAAACCGGCATGATTTGTTATTGCCAGCCAACTATACCCCTCATCTTCCCTTCGAAAATGTTGTGCTGCCGGAGGCAATGAAGGCAGCCGGTTACAAAACTTTTTATTCCGGCAAATGGCATATAGGCTCCGAAGGCTCCTATCCGGAAGACCATGGATTCGACATCAATAAAGGAGGCTGGGAAAAAGGCAGTCCGATCGGAGGGTTTTTCTCTCCGTGGGAAAATCCGAAATTGCCCAATCAAAAGAATGGTGAGAATTTGTCGATGCGATTGGCATCCGAAACCGTTCAATTCATCCAAGAACATAAAGATTCGACCTTCTTTGCCTTTCTTTCGTTTTATGCTGTCCATGGCCCTATTCAAACGACGGAGGCCAAATGGGAAAAATATCGGCAGAAGGCGGTGGATCGGCAACCGGCAGCATCCGGCTTCGAGATGGAACGTGTACTGCCGATTCGCCGCCAGCAAGACAATCCGGTTTACGCCGGCTTGGTAGAGGCCATGGATGACGCAGTGGGTAAGGTGTTGGATTGTCTGGATAACCTGGGGCTGGAAGAAAATACCATTGTAATATTCACTTCAGATAACGGCGGGGTGGCTTCCGGAGATGCCTTTTCAACCACCAATCTACCATATCGCGGTGGCAAGGGCTATCAATGGGAAGGGGGTATCCGGGAACCATTTTTCATCAAAGTACCGTGGTTGAAACATACCGGCAAGAAAAATGATGTACCAGTTACCGGAGCCGATTTTTACCCCACGATTCTCGATTTGGCGAATCAATCTCTTAAACCTGAGGAACATGTGGACGGGGTGAGTCTGGTACCATTGCTAATGGGAGATACCATCGATGAGCGAACCCTTTATTGGCATTATCCGCATTACGGAAATCAGGGCGGAAACCCATCCTCGATCATCCGGGAAGGAAATTGGAAGCTCATTCACTACTGGGAAGATGGAAGAGATGAGTTGTATGATCTCAGTGCCGATATCGGAGAAGAGGAAGATCTAGCCGAAATGGAAGCGGAAATTACCCAAAAGCTGAGTGATAAGCTCTTAGGATGGTTGGAAAGTGTGGGCGCCCAATACCCGGTGGCCGATCCGGAGTATGATGAAGCATTGGATCTGGCGCGCGACCGGCGCATCAGAGGTGAACTGTGGCCGCGATTGGAACAACAGCGGCTCGACTTCTTGACGGAGGGCTGGTCGCCGAATGAAGATTGGTGGGGTAGTAAATTGACCACCAAAGATTGACCTTTAGGTATCAATGACATAACTGTTCCTTTGCGGATGTGAATGGGTAAGTATTTAGATTTTTGAAAAAGATGGGCCGGTCAGAGGTTGGCGGATTGTGAACATTGCCTTAGCTTTGCCTAAGAGGTAAGCCAAGGCCGATGATCAACAAAATTCGCACTATGATTCGTGGGACCATCTTTTTGTTTTGTTTCGCATTTACGAACCATTTATTCGCTCAAATTGACAGTGCACTGGTCAATACAAGCCCTTATTCGGCGATCTACAACCATTTGTATTATTTGCAACCAGATTCTTATCAACCGGCCAGAGCTGGCATGTCTTTTTCGCCAGCCGTTAAAGACCGGCGAAAGTTGGCCGTTCAATTGAAGCAGATCTTAGATGGGAGCGGTCTTTATGTCGACATCAATCGTTTGCCCAAGGAAGGAAGTTACTTTGATTCTCTGTCGAACAGCCACATCTACTTCATCGATCGGGACCATCCTTTGATATACGTTGAGCGTATGGATAGCTTGTGGTTCTACTCACGTACCACCATTGAGGCCATCCCTGACTTACATCGTAAACTATATCCTTTCGGGACTCAGATAGCAGTTTATTTTGAAGCGCCGATTTGGCAAACCAAATTACTCAATATCGAACTTTGGAAGTGGTTGGCTTTATGTATCCTGCTTTTTCTTTCGCTGTTCGTTTTCTATTTGGTCAACCTGGTCAGCAACCGAATTTTCGGACCGGTCGTTAGAAGTAGATTGCACTTTTCCGAAGAGGCAAGTGCCCATCTGCGCAAACTTTCCCATCTAATTGGCCTCATCATCGCTGTTCGATTTCTCGCTTATCTGCTTCCCATGATCCAACTACCAGCGGCTACGAATGCCTTCGTGGTAAAGGGAC
>JANQRV010000401.1 GCA_028284395.1 Saprospiraceae bacterium | reverse complement strand
GACAAATATACCATCCCTTAAAGGCTGGAAAAGCGCCGTATTCTTGCCAAACTTCGTCGATCACTTGAAGGTTGATGTCCACCTCCTTTTGGTAATCCCCTTGCTCCCACCAGTATTTTCCAGAATCGTACAAACCAAAATAAAAAGCCAGATCAAACTGCTCTGCCAAGGTCAGAAAGAGCCGGACCAGATCGACCGGAGGCACGAAGGCATTTTCCCGAGCAGCTAGGACTTTCGACGGGAAAGTCTGCCACCGTTTATAGCCGCATCGAATCAAGATGACGGTATCGATGCCAATGGTTTTCATGTGTTGAAAATCTGCTTCCCATTCCCTTTTACCCCAGTTTTGATGGGGAATATCATGGCTGATTTCGTCGATAAAGGTTCCTGTTAATTTCATGTCGTTTGGGCATTGTCTTTCAGACGCTCGTACCAATACTTTTTCAATAGGAAGGAGGTGACCAAGAAAAGGACCACGCCGACCGCCAACTCCGTATAAGATCGAATCATAAGATAAATCGGCATGACCAGTAAGGTCATTTGCCAAACGATGCCAATGAGCACGTTGAAGAGGTCCCGGTAGAAATCCCGATTTGGCTGAAAATCCGGATTGGCTGCTAATACTTTTTCGCGAATGGGTTTCCAAAATCCCCAGGGATTCGTCTGACGATAGAAATTCATCAGCACTGCTTCGTCATCCGGCGCCCCAAACAAAACGCCAATGGCGCAGCCTGCGAAGGAAGTCAGAAGTATGATTGGAAACAAATAAATGGCTATGACGTCGGGGAATAGTAACGGCACTACTGTCGAAGCGATTAATCCCGCCAGCATCCCTCCAAAATAACCGTAACTATTGAATCGCCACCAAATCCACTTCAATACATTCGCGGCCGCATACCCCCCGTATAAGGCCGATGTGATCCATAATGTCAGGGAATTGATCGAGCCGGCAAAAAAGCCAAAAAACAAACCGATGACCACCAAAAAGATACTGGCTAGGTAGCTGTATCTCACGTAGGTTTTGGGATCCGCATCCGGTCGTATGTACTTTTTATATAGATCGTTTACCAAATAGGCAGGAGCAGCGTTGATGAAGGCCGCAAAAGTCCCCATAAAAGCAGCTAACAACCCGGCTAACAGTAAACCCTGAAAACCAACCGGAATGAAGCGCTCAATAGCCAGGGGAAGTACCGTTTCAAAGTCAACAACCCCCATTTGTGCAAATTCCGGTGTCAGATAAACCAAAGATAAAACGCCAAAACCCGCAACCATCAAATACCGTGGGAACATCAGAACTAAAATGGTCAGGCCACTCATTTTTGCCGCTTCGGCAGGGGTTCTCGTCGAAAGCACCCTTTGCATATCGTAACTGGGAACAGGTCCCGCCAAGCTTGCAAATATTCCCTTGAAGAGCATCATAATTACCAATAAACCAATCAGTTCAAAACCATCACTTGCAATTTTTTCGTTGACTCCCGTTAAATAGCCGTCCCAATCCAGATTCAGATGCCACCCGAAAAACAGATCCTTCCAACCCGGTGGGACTGCAGCATCGATCTGCTCCGCGCTGACCGACCGAAAGGCAATCCACCCCACCACAAAACAGGAGATGGTCATGATAACGAATTGCAACACCTCGGTTGCTACGACACTCCACATTCCTCCCTTTATCGTATAGACCGTCGTTACGGCAATGATCAACAGGGCGTAACTTTGCTCAGAAGTTATGTCCAGTCCGCCCAAGGAAAAAGAAAGGTCCCAGGGAAAAAAAATAGTCGCGAATTTCCCGATTCCTTCAAAGAAATAAGCGATAAAACCAAAGACGCTGATGATGGCAAAAACCGTCACTATAATGTGAGAGAGTCGCCCTCCGCGCCCGTCGCCAAATCGAAAAGTAATCCACTGAGCCCCCGTCAAAACGTTGGACCGACGCAACCAAAGGGCGAGGAACACCATCACAAAAACCTGATTCCAAACCGGCCAAAGCCAGGGAATCCAGGCGCTTTTAAGGCCGTAGACGAAGAAGATGGTGACAGTCCACATCGTCCCCGAAATGTCAAACATTCCCGAGGCATTGGACAATCCCAGATAGTACCAAGGAATTTGGTTCCCTCCCAGGAAGTAGGCTTTTAGGTTACTCGAAGCGTGTTTGGATATCCAAAAGCCAAAAAAGATGGTGACGACCAGATAACCAAGCACGATTCCAATATCCAGATTGGACAAGTTCATTCAAAGTGGTTTTTCCCTTAGTTTTTCAACAATATTGTCTAACGCTTAAGCTGGTCTTCATAAATCCCGACCCAATCCTCTACCGTCATGCGAGAAACCAGATCTCCAATCAACTCAAACGGAATTTGATCAACTTTTTTAAATCTAATACAACTCTTCCCCATATCCAATTTTCGTTTGCTGTGTTTCGGATACTCATCGGTAAACCAAACCAGCAAATCGGGGTTTGCATAGATGCCCATGTGATACAAGGCGATGAAGTTTTTCTGTGAAGCAATACTCAAAAACGGCAAGGGTAACTTTGGATCACAATGATAACCAGGCTCATATAAAGAATGTGGTACTACATACGACGGCATGGAATAATTGATACAAGGATCGAAGCCATCTGGAATCCGTTCGCCGATCGTCTCCCAAAGTTTTTTCATCGCCGGTCGTCGGTCCTCCGGTATAAGCTCCATGTATTCTTCTACAGAATTCGCTTTATAGTTCATATTCGGAAATTTTATTCATCCCAAAATAATTCTAAAAAGTTACATTTGTACAAAGGGCTTTAAAAAAATTGTTAACGTACACAGTTTCCCTGGGCTTTCAATTTCACAAACCAAATCATACCAATGCAGACCTGGAACGGCAACAACGATCATTTCAAGGAAATCAGGCAACACCTCTTCTCAGCGGTTATTGGCGACGTCATGGATCAATTGGGTTTATTCGACCAATTCTTGCCTCCGGTCATACAGCCGCTGCACCCGGATATGATCGTCGTCGGCAGAGCCATGCCCGTCCTGGAGGTCGATGTATTTGGAGAACGGTCCGAAAACGAGTTGAACCCGATCCAGCAGAAACCCTTCGGATTAATGTTCGAAGCGCTCGACGACCTGAAACCCGATGAGGTATACATTTGCAGTGGAGGATCTCCCAACTATGCGCTGTGGGGAGAGCTAATGAGTACCCGTGCTAGAAAATTGGGTGCGGCAGGCGCCGTTGTTGATGGTTTTACCCGGGATACGAGAGGCATTCTTCGATTGGGCTTTCCCACTTTTTCTCATGGCCGCTTCGCACAAGATCAAGGTCCACGGGGAAAGGTAGTTGATTTTCGGACACCCGTCAGAATGAAAAATGTATGGATTAGGCCGGGTGATCTGATTTTTGGAGATCTCGATGGCGTCTGCGTGATCCCGCGGGAAGCAGAAGAAGAAATCATTAACAGAGCCATCGAAAAAGCCAGCGGAGAGAAATTGGTACAAAAAGCCATCGAAAATGGTATGAGCGCTTGTGAGGCTTATGCCAAGTTTGGCATCATGTAATACGAACATTCACTTAAAAATACCCGTGATGGATTTAAAGCACTTGAAAGTGTTGGTAACCGGTGGTGGCGGCTATGGTGTTGGTGGCGGAGTCTGCGAAGCACTTGCTGGCTTTGGTGCCACCTTGGTGATCAACGACATCGATCCTGAAAAAGCCCGGCAAGCAGCCGCCAAATATCCCAGCGCCATCGCCGTCGGTGGAGACATCAGTAGAAAAGAAGACCTAGACCACATTTTCACCGAAATTGAGTCGCAGATTGGCTTCATCAACGGCCTCGTCAATAATGCCGGTATCGGCCTCAGCAAGAATGCGCACGAAGCCAGTGAAGCAGAATTCGACCGACTTTACAGCATTGACATTCGCGCAGTTTGGCAGGTATCAAAGTATTTTGTCAATCAGCTGCTTCCAACTGGCCAGCCCGGCAATATTGTCAATATTTCTTCGGTACACGCCTACAGTACCCAACCTGGTTTTGCCATCTACTGCAGCGCTAAAAATGCGGTGGAAGGACTGACCAAAGGCATGGCATTTGAACTAGGTAAAAGCGGTATCCGCGTAAATGCTGTTGGCCCCGGTCTGGTCCATGCTGAACAGAATTACGATTTGATTCGAAAGTGGTCAGACGACCCCGATCAATACCTAAAGGATTTCATCCGCTATCAGCAAGTCATTCCTCAATCCATTCAACCGGTAGACTGTGGCAATACAGTCGCTTTCCTGCTATCCGATCTAAGTAAGTCCATTACCGGACAAACCATTTACGTTGGTGCCGGTATTACCATTATGCTGCACAATCGCGATTTCATTGAAGGAAAATAACTCATGAAGATTAAAGCATTCACCTGTTATGAAGTGATGGTTCCCACCCATCCGGGTATGATCCAAAGCAAGTCCATCAACAAACCTTTGCATAAATTACCGGTGGGAGTAGCATCGGGTTGGTCCAGACAATTCGATGAACTCCCGAAGCTACTGCTCAAAATGGAGTTGGAGGGAGGTGTGATCGGCTGGGGGGAATTGTATCGGGATCACAACTGGAAAGTGGTCGGCGGTATCATTCAACAACTCCTCGGAAAAGACATTCTTTCCCTATCTCTTCAAAAGCTCCCGTTTGCATTTTGCCGGGAATACGACGGCTTCGAATGTGCCATCTGGGACGCTTACGCAAAAGTACACAACCTTCGGGTGGTAGATCTGCTTGGTGGTCCGGTCAAAGAAAAGGTGCTCGTAGGTGCTTGGTCCAGTCATCGCGAATTGGAAGAAATTGCTCCGCTCGCCGCCAAATTTGCCAATCAGGGATACAATTGCTTAAAATTCAAAGCAGATCTCGATGATGACGTGGCAGCTTGGTGCAATGAAATCAAGCGGATCGCACCCCAAATGCAAGTCATTTTGGATCCAAACGAACGGTGGCTACACCCCGGCGAAGTCCGCAAAAGAGCAGCAGCACTGGCCGAAGTGGGCAATGTACTGTGTTTGGAAGACCCTCTACCCCGCTGGATGCTAAATGAATATGCACTGCTTCGGCAATACAGTTCGGTCCCCATCGTACTTCACGTTTCGCTACCCTACATCCTGCACGGCCAGAGCATTAAAGACGCGATAAAGGCCTTGAATTCTAGAGCCGTCGATGGCTTCAATTTCAATGGGGGCCTCGCTAATTTCCAACGTTTGGACCATATTGCTGTGGCAGCTGGCCTCCCCTGCTGGCACGGTTCCGAAATTGATTTGGGTATCCTGGAAGCCATGTATGTCCATTCGGCTGCTGCTGCTGAGTCCTGCATCTGGCCCAGCGATATATTTGGTCGATTGATCCGAGAACACGACTTGTTAACCAATCCGCTGGAACTGAAGCCGCCATTTGTACAATTGCCATCGGGCCCCGGTCTGGGGATTATCCCGGACGAGGAAGTGATACACCACTATTTGACCCAAAAGAAAGTTTTTCATCTATGAATCCATACGAAAACCCTTTCCCAATGGGCTCAGATCGGTACCAGATCTGGGAAATGCTCGTAAAAAGGGATATCACGGCTTTTTGCCAAGCGGACTGGGATGCCATTGCCGCCGATTTTATCGCCGATAATTTCATGGGGATTGACGCCCGAAAGCGGTCAAATCCGGATTCCTGGTCTCTGCATTTTCCCGACCTCGCCGCCTACCGGAAAGAATGGTTGCGCCAAGCCGTAACATTTAAGCAAACCCAATGGAAGGCCGATCCCGAAAAGGCGATCTATGACGCGACTACCCTTCGAGACATCCAGATCCAGGGGGATGCCGCTCTTGCCCACAAAAAGTTTGACGGCCAATTACAAAATGTAAATGGTGAATGGACCACCCTAAATTGGCAAACCCTTTACCGGTGCCGCAGAGTGGATGGTCATTGGAAAATTGCGGGGTTTACCGGATATATGCCACATGTGAGCACGACCCCCCACTCCATTTCGCCGGCCGCTGCCATCAGATTGCCGGCCAGCGCCTCTCAACACCAAACGGCCGGTCCGTATTCACCGGTCTTGGAGGTACAACCCGGAAAAATTGTGGTACTCTCCGGGCAGGCCGCCATTGACCCGTCAGGAATCGTCATTGGGGAAGACATTGAGGCACAGACCCACGCCACAATGCAAAACTGCCTCCAACAATTAAAGGCCGTCAATTGTACTTTCCACGATGTTTTTAAAGTAAATGTCTATTTGACGGACCTCGCCAACTGGCCCCGCTTCAATCAGGTATACAAGACCTATTTTGCAGACCCCAAGCCAGTTAGAACTGCCGTACAAACACCTCTATTGCTCACACTCCTGGTGGAAGTAGAAATGTGGGCCGTAAAACCTTAACGGATGAAAAACCCCGCATTCAGGAAAGAGGTCCCGCTGAAGGACATAGCCCGAAGTACGAAAGTTCTTTTTAAGATTGCCTGGGAAACCGATAAATTCACCTTTACCAGTTATGGTTTGACTGCAATCATCGGTGGATTGATCACACTGGCCGCCAGCTGGGTTTTGAAGTTGTTGATCGACCAACTTCAAATGGGACAATCAGTTGCTTTTACGACGATTCCCATAATCGTTGTATTTGTTTTAGTAGCTAGGTACCTGGTCGGTCTCGTTCAGGATCTCGTTTACACTACGTACCATCAAAACTATCTCGATTACCTGCTGCGCTACCAGTTGCAAAATGCCATTACAAAACGCTTCGTGCAAAAGATATCGCACCTGGACATCGCTCATTTCGAAAATCCTAAGACACAGGACCTCATCTCCCGGGTAAGGGGAACCATGAAGTCCCAGTTGGCCGACATGATGCGCCTGATCGGAGCCGGTGTAAGGGATCTCATCGGTTTTCTAGCCGCCTTTATTGTATTACTTCCCTTTGGTTGGTGGATGCCGATTCTCGTAACCATCGTAACCATTCCGCGCTTATACCTGAGAAGCAAATACGGTGCGCTCCAGTGGTCCCTCTGGGGAGCCGGGGCACCCCAAATGAGGAAGCTATGGTACTATGACCATTTATTTTCCAATCCGGTTGCCGTCCGAGAGATGAGAATATCCGGCTCTGCCCCAGCTTTGTTACAGAAGTTCGAACAGATTCAGGACCATCTATTGGACCTGAGCAAGGGAGCACTCAAAAAGTATGTCCTCGTATCCGTGATTCCTCCGTTGCTTGAAACGGCACTCATCGTTGTCATTGCCTACACTTTCCTCGATGATGTATTGCGCAGTGCCCTTTCAATCGGCTCTTTTACCTTATTGGTCAACATGTTGAGTCAGGTCAACAGCAGAGCTGCCAGCGTTTCTACCAATTTTGGGCGGATCTACGAGAAGGGGCTCTACCTGTATAATTTTTCCGAGCTGTTGGCGATTCCTCCACTTTTGCCACGGCCGAAGAAC
>JANQRV010000337.1 GCA_028284395.1 Saprospiraceae bacterium | reverse complement strand
AAAGAGAACATTGCCAGCGCGAGGAGAAAACCTAACTTATTCATATGAGATTGTAAAAATGGTTGAATAGACCCTAATCGCTGTCGAAATACGAGAATATTTACCGAAGTCATCGCATAATTTGGAAGAGCAACCTAAAATACTCGACTAACTAACCCGCCTGTGCTATACACTTGGTCAAATTCCATTCATTACCAAAGCAACTGCTTAATCAATACGTAATCAAACTAATAGAGAGCCATGTCAAATTTCCAGCGGAAATTCTTGGTTACCGGATGTTGATTTCCCAGCAATCGGAAAATGGAAATTGCCAATTTTCGCGGCAGATCACCTTGATAAGACTTATCGAGGGTGACTGCCTGGATTAAGGACTCTGCAGCTTCTTCCAATTGTTTATTTAAGAGCAGCGACTGTGTTTTTGCCAATTCGATACCGATCGGAGAGCGGTCTTCCTGTTTCGACATCATAAAATTGGCTAGAACTCGAATGTCACTGGCCTGATCATAAAATTCTTCTCCCATCCTGATCTCTTCGACATATTGCAAAGCTTCGGTGCTCTTTTCAAATACAATTTGCTGCGCTAGCAAAACCCGGGCTGCAACCATCGTCGGATTTGCCGCCACAAAACTTATCAGGTCTTCCAGCTTTCCTTGGGATGGAACGGAAGCGAATTTGCTGGCTAGTTCATGAAAAGCCTCTTTTCGGTCATCGGGTAGGTGGTCGGTTAACCATTTTTCAATGGCGCTTCTAGGCAGCGCACCGGCAAATTCCGCAACGACTTCTCCTTTGTGAAACATTTTGACGTTTGGAATACTCCTGATCTGGTATTGTTGCGCTGTCTGAGGATCCTCCTCTGTGTTTATTTTAACCAATTCCCAGTCCTCGGATTGCTCTTCGGCTAGTTGTTCGATGACTGGCCCCAAAACCCGGCAAGGGCCACACCAGGGAGCCCAAAAATCGACCACTACTGGTTTACTAAAACTGCGGTCGATGACTTTTTCCTGAAAATGATCCATTTTGTTTATTCAATTGTTAAAATAGGGGTGGTTTCTACGATAGTACATCTATTGTATGGAATTAGTTCTACCGGTGAGCTGAAAAATAAAATCCTATTTCAAATTTTAAACGACAATATGAAATGAAATATTTACTCTTACTCTCATTTATGGCATCGGGACTTATTTTGTCTGCCCAACAAGAAACAGTTTTTGGCAATGTAGATGTAATTGGTGGTTTTGGAGGCCCCTTTATCGAGGTTGGTTCGATCAATGGTCAGGTCGGCGCGGATGTTGGAGGGGGCGGTGCATTGATGCTTGATGCCTTTTTTCTTGGCGGATATGGACAGGGCACCAGTTATCCGGATGCGGTGATCAATGATATTGATCGCAATATTAAATTTGCTCATGGAGGCCTTTGGTTTGGTTATGTGAAAGATCAGTATAAAATGGTACACATGTTTTCTAGCCTGAAGTTGGGGTGGGGTAAGGTAAGGCTCCGTTCGGATGGCGATCCGGATGAAAACGATCGGGTTTTTGTTCTCACGCCAGAAATTGGCGTAGAAGTAAACCTTACCGATTTTTTTAAGTTATCCCTTGCCGGAGGTTACCGGGTAGTGAGTGGAGTCAGTAAACTTCAGGGTTTAGATAACGGCGACTTCAGTAGCCCGGTAGGAATTTTGACTTTTCGTTTTGGGGGCTTTGATAATAACTGGGAAGATTGGTAGTTTTACCATGTGGATTCAGAAAATAAGATAGACTTGCGGGCCTGGTTGGTGCTGATTGTACTAAGTATGATTTGGGGCACCTCTTACATTTTAATGAAGCGAGGATTGGTAGCTTTCTCACCTTACCAGGTTGCCTGTATCCGTTTATCGGTCTCTTCAATTATCTTTATACCCGCGTTTTTTTATTACATCAGAAAGATTGACTGGACAAAATTCCGGTATCTTCTCTTGGTGGGCGTAACCGGTACGGCCATTCCCGCTTTTTTGTTTCCGATTGCCCAGACACAAATTAGCAGTTCTCTTACTGGAATTCTCAATTCACTGACGCCTCTTTCTACATTGGTCTTGGGGGTAGTCTTATTTAAAGCGGACCTGGTTTGGAAGAAAGTTGTAGGTGTTTTAGTTGGCCTTGTAGGAGCCAGCATCCTGATTTTTTACGGGACTCAGGATGGAAGTACCGGTAATCTATGGTATGGCTTGCTGGTGATATTAGCTACCATCTGTTATGGTATGAGTTCTAATTTAGTCGGCTACTATCTGCGGGATGTCAGCTCGCTATTGATCAGCGCTATTTCTTTTACCATTGTCGGGTTGCCCGCCGTATTTTTGCTGTTTTCCACTGACTTTGTTCATGTATTGGCGGAACACGAAGCGGGCTGGGCCTCCTTTGGCTATGTGGTAGTACTGGCCCTGTTTAGTACTGTGTTGGCCTCCGTTATTTATTTCCGATTGATTCAATGGACAACTCCATTATTCGCTTCTTCCATCAGTTATCTAGTACCCATTGTCGCTACTTTATTGGGTTTCTGGGATGGTGAAGTCATTACTCTTTTTCATTTTACTGGGATGGGCTTGATTTTGTTAGGGGTATATCTGTCCCGAAAATAGCGAGACTCCGATTGTGTCGGTCAAATCACCTCTAAGAACTTGTTTGGGGTTTCTGCTGAAAATGGAAAACCTGGAATCTGAGTCCGATCACAGTTAATGTTTCACAACAGAGCAGGGCTACGGTGTCAAAAATTGGCGAAAAGTGGGCTCGAAGTACGCGTTTTGTAGCCCCGTAACGGAATTCCAAACAAGTGCTGTGCTTGAAGTGCTAAAGTCAGGATAAGTTTTTGTACCTATTTGTAAAATGGATAACTTCACGAGCGTTCTGCAATTTTACGACAAAACGATAACCGGCATGCAAACAAAACGTTCTGAAAGCTCCACGGTCTTGAGCTCCAAAGTGCTCTTCATTTTGGCCTTTTTTTATCTGGCGAATGTCTTAATTGGTCAGGATCGACCAAACATCGTTTGGATTGTCTCGGAAGACAATTCCAAGCACTACATGGCTCTCTATGAAAAAGGGGGTGCGGTCATGCCTAATATCGAGCGATTGGCAAAACAAGGCATCGTTTTCAACAATGCTTTTTCGCAGGCTCCGGTCTGTTCCGTGGCCCGAAGTACCATCATTTCCGGGTGTTATGCCCCCAGGGTTGGTGCTCAATACCATCGCCGTACCAAAAGTGTACCAATGCCAGATGGACTCAAGATGTTTCCATATTACCTGAAGCAAGCAGGATATTATACAACCAATAACAGCAAGGAGGATTACAACATCATTAAGACGAAAGACGTTTGGGATTTTTCATCCAATAAATCTACTTATCGTAATCGTAAAGAGGGGCAGCCCTTTTTCCATGTACAGAATTTTGGCATTACCCACGAAGGGAAACTTCATTTCAAAGAGGTTGAGATGGAAGCCAATGAAACAACCGTCGATCCTGAGACGATTACACCATTTCCATACCATCCCCAAACCCCCCTCTTTCAATACACCTATGCATGGTACTATGAATTGCACAAGAAGGTAGATGAGGCCATTGGCAAATTCTTGAAACAGTTGGAAGAAGACGGACTGATGGACGATACATTTATTTTTTATTATGGGGATCACGGCGGCGTATTACCGGGGAGCAAGGGTTATATCTATGAACGGGGCTTGCACGTGCCGATGGTCGTATATGTACCAGAAAAATGGAAACATTTGGTTCCCGCTACCCGGGGCAGTAGAGTGGATGGTTTCGTAAGGTTTATTGATTTGGGTCCGACCGTACTAAACTTGGCCGGCATTGAAGTACCGCCAGCTATGGATGGAAAACCATTCCTGGGGAAAGGGGTAGATCTAAAAACCCTAAATGCCAGAGATCGGGCATTCAGCTATGCCGATAGATTCGATGAAAAATACGATTTGGTGCGAGCCATACGGATCGGCAAATACAAATATATGCGGAACTATCAGCCTTTTAATTTTGATGGGCTTTACAATTTCTATCGATACCGTATGTTGGCTTACAAGGAATGGCAAGACCTCTATAAGGCAGGAAAACTGAATGAAGCTCAGCGACAATTCTTCGAAAAACGACCTGCGGAGAGTCTATACAATATTGAAGATGATCCGCATGAAGTGAAAAACTTAGTGGTGACACGAAAGAAACGCAGTGTATTGAAAAGAATGCGAAAAGAAATGCAACGGCAAGTCAAATCCATGCCCGATCTCAGTTTCTTTCCCGAAAGTCATTTAATCGAAAATGCCTGGGATAACCCCGTCTTATTCGGTCAGAACAACAAATCGGCGATTGCCCGGTTGGTAGATATTGCAGACCTGAGTGTCTTGCCCTTCAAAAAAGCTAAACCCGGCATTGCCGAGGCGCTCAATTCCAGTGATCGATGGCATAGATATTGGGGACTGATCGTTTGCAGTTCTTTTGGGAAAGAGGCCACGGAGTTTTATGGAAAAGCCAAAGCGTTGGCAAAGGATGATGAAGAAAATCTAGTACGGGCCAGGGCCGCCGAGTTTCTCGGACTCACAAGATCACAGGATCCAACTGCCGTGATGGTCGACTGTCTGAAAAAGGCAAAAAGCCCGACCGAAGCAAACCTAATTTTGAATTCCATCGTATTGCTGCGTGATACGGAGGGATATGAATTTCCCGTTAGCAAGGAAATGGTCCGGTCGGATTGGCTGAAGGGCAGGGTTTCACTGGTCCGGGAAAGGTTGATATATTTAGGTGTGGACACTAAGATAGATTAAAGACGAGATTACATAAATCAGTAAAGACATAAGATGGAAAGTCATAAGCAATCTGAAGAAGTTTTGTATCACAGGGAAGGTCAGTTGGCTGTTGTTACACTGAATCGGCCCGCCAAGTACAATGCCATCAATATGGGAGTCAAGCAGGGCTTGGTAAGGGCTTTTAGCCAGGCTCAAAAAGATAAAGAAGTACGGGCAGTATTGCTGACGGGCAATGGCAAAGGGTTTTGCGCTGGAGCAGACATGTCTGAGTTGGCCATGATTAAGGACGAAGACGGCACCATTTATGACGTTAGAGATGATTTGATGATCAACTACAATAGTGTGATCAAGATGATCATTCACATGGAAAAGCCCGTCATTTGTGGAATTAATGGCCCGGTTGCCGGTGCCGGCATTGGTATTGCCTTGGCTTGCGACTACAAGGTTATGGCAGCGACTGCCAGTATGCGATATGCCTTTGTAAATATTGCTTTGGTGCCCGACGCAGGGTCCAGCTGGTTTTTGGTGAGAGCGGTCGGTTACACTAAGGCAATGGAAATCATTACGGGCGGTGAAAAGATTCCAGCGGATGAATGCCTCCGGCTTGGTTTGATCAATCAGGTGATTCCATCCGAACTTTTTAAAGATGGCTCAGTGGCTTTTGCACAAAAAATTGCTAACGGACCTACTGCTGCCATTGTAGGTACCAAGAGAATTTTGAATTTTGCCCTAAACAATGGCCTGTTCGATACCATCGATTATGAAGCCTTGGAACAAATAAAAGTGATTGGTAAAAGAGATAATAGAGAGGGAGTGATGGCATTTATGGAGAAGAGAAAACCAGATTTCAAGGGAGAGTAAATATCGTATGTCATCGGAAATAATCAAATTTAGCACCAGGGACTTACTGGATTCTTATCGAAAGCGACAGCTTTCGCCAGTAGAAGTTACGCAGGCAATTCTCAATCATATCCAGTATCACAATGATGCTTATAAGGCTTTTTGTCTGATAGGTGCTGCTTCCGCTCTGGAGGAAGCCCGGGCTTCGGAGCAGCGTTGGATGCAAGGGCGTCCATTGGGGATGTTGGATGGAATTCCCACGACGATCAAGGATCTGATGTTGACCAAGGGGTGGCCTACTCTAAAAGGATCCAAAACGATTAACCCTTCTTTGGAATGGCGGGAAGATGCCCCTGTCGTCGCTCGTCTTCGCGAAGAGAATGCGATTATATTAGGTAAGACAACCACCCCTGAGTTTGGTTGGAAAGGGGTGACGGATTCCCCTCTTGATGGAATAACACGAAACCCTTGGAATTGGGAAAAGACCCCGGGCGGAAGTTCTGGAGGAGCAGCGGTGGCGGCGGCCCTTGGACTAGGGGTTTTGCATGTAGGGTCGGACGGTGGCGGTTCGATACGGATGCCTGCTGGATTCACCGGTATTTTTGGACTGAAACCTACATTTGGGCTTGTCCCGGCCTATCCACTTAGTCCTTTTGGAACGATCTCGCATATCGGCCCGATGACCCGATCGGTAGAAGACGCTGCAATCATGCTCAACGTCATTGCCCAACCGGACGCCAGGGATTGGCATGCACTTCCTGTTTCCGGTAGGGATTTCAGAATTGGTCTGGAGGATGGTGTTCGCGGACTTAGGATTGCTTTTAGCCCCAATTTGGGATACGTTGATGTCCATGCTGAAATAGCAGAAAAAGTCAGAGAAGCAGTTATGGTCTTTGACCAAATGGGAGCAGTGATAGAAGAGGTGGACCCCGGATTTGAGGACCCGCGCGAAATCTTTGATTATCATTGGTACACGAGTGCCGCTGCTTTGCTTTCCGGAATCCCCGTTGAGCAACATGTGCTGATGGATCCCGGCTTGGTAGAAGTAGCCGCTCAGGGAGCTGCTTTTGGTCATCTCGACTACGTAGATGCAACCCTGAGGCGAGGCCAATTGGGCCAGCGCATGAGCTTGTTTCACCAGGATTATGACCTTCTTCTGACCCCTACGCTTCCCATTCCTGCTTTTGCGGCAGGACAAGAGGTAGCGGATCCGGACCGTCAGAAACGGTGGACAGATTGGACACCATTTTCTTATCCTTTTAATCTTACTCAGCAACCGGCCGCCTCTGTTCCCTGTGGTTTTACAAAGGCTGGATTACCGGTGGGGTTACAAATCGTAGGGGGCAAATATCAGGATGCCTTGGTTTTGAGGGCGGCCAGAACGTACGAATCCGTAAAACCTATCCAGTTGCCGCAGCTCAGAGATAAGTAATTAAAACTTGCTGGTTTTGATCTAGTTACGAATGCCAACTCCCAGGGGAGTGGCGGGCTCCCTTTGAGGAATCCTTCCTTGCATCATCGGCATGGATATTGTTTTCAAAGTTGGTAAGACATACCTTCCAAATAACTTACACTCTTCAATGTGCGGATAACCGGAGAATATAAAGGCACGGAACCCCATTTCCATGTACCGATTGATTTTTGCTACGATTTGATCGGGGGTTCCGACCAAGGCAGCGCCACAGCCCGAACGCGCCCTACCAATCCCCGTCCAAAGGTTGGCTTCCGCGAAACCCTCCTTATCGGCAATTTCCCGCATAGATGCCTGCCGGGCTACCCCGAGAGATTGGGCATCCAGTGCTCGTTCTCTAATTTCTTTACCCATGACATCGTCAACATGGGTCATGAGCGTTTTGGCCGCAAGACGGGCTTCCGTTTCCGTTTCCCGGGTGATAACGTGAATTCGCAAACCGAAATCGACCGTACGACCATACTGCGCTGCTTTTTTGCTCATCGTCAACATGAGCTCCTTTAGTCTGGACTCCGTTTCTGGCCAGAGCAGATAGACGTCGCAATGACGGGCACACAAATCAACTCCAGCCGGAGAATATCCACCAAAGTAAAGCAAGGGGCCGCCATTTTGCTGGTATGGCTTAACGGGATCTGAATTTAGCTCCAGATCGTAAAATTGACCTTTGTACTGAATCTGCTCTTGGGACCAACCTTGCTTTAGGATTTCGATGACTTCTCTGGAGCGTTGGTAGCGGTCAGCAGAGCTCAAGTCGGTTCCTGGAAGGTTGGAAGAAATGATATTCAATGTTAACCTTCCCTTCAGAATGTGATCCAATGTGGCAATGGCTCTTCCCAGCATGGGTGGATGGATCTCGCCGCAACGAATAGCGGGCAGAAGATTAATACTGGTAGTCAGCGGGGCTACTGCCGATGCAAATGTCATAGTATCCTGTCCTACCTGATAGGAAGAAGGGCAGAGAATGTTTCGATATCCCAACCGATCCGCGGTCAATAGAATGTTGGATGCATTGGACCAATTGCTTTTGTAATTCATATCGTGAAACCCAAGGTATCGGTCATCTCCATTACAGATCGGTGCAAACCATGCTACTTCCGCACCGTCTATGCTCTTAGATCTAATGTTGATCATTTCGTTTTCCATGTTGCTAAAATCTAGATTTACCAATCAAAGCGTTTGCCTATGTCCGTAGAGACCTCTTTGCTGGAGGCCGCCCATAATTTGTTCAACTCTCTTCGCGTCATTTGAATTTCGGCAATTTTGGTCGAAAGTCGCATTGTGCTTTTCGGCTAAGATAGTACAAGCTTTTTGAATACTTTTGATTCTGTTATCCTCAGATTGAGAAAAGTATTCAATCGCCCTGCTATTGCCTTTTATGGAAAATTGGGCTTAATTCGCAGTGGTGAATCCAAATTGATATATCAGATGATCTACAGGTCATCGTAAAACGTGCTGTAATGCCTACTAAATATGCTTATTTGACAATCGATGATGCCCCTTCAGCCGACATGAGAAGAAAGATCGATGTTTTGGGGAAATGGGGAATCAAGGCGATCTGGTTTGTGCGGGGAGAATTGTTGGAGGATAATCTGGCGGATATCATTTACGCCATTAGACAAGGTCATATCATTGGCAACCACTCTTATGATCATCCCAAGTTTTCCAAGATATCATTAAAAGATTGTAAAAATCAGGTGTATTCAACCGATCAACTAATCGAGAAGGCCTACTTTCTCTCGGGGCGCCCCCAACTCGTGAAGTTATTTCGATTTCCATTTCTGGACAAAGGCGCCGGCAACGACTATGAGAATCTACGTTGGGATGACCCACATGTGTTAGCACTACAACAATTTCTGGGTAGAATGGGGTACCAGCAACCGATCTTCGAGGATATCAATTATACCTGGTGGCAACGGGCCGGTCTGGATGAATGCCTCGACATCGATTGTACTTTCGATACTTACGATTGGGCTCCGTTGGAGAAAGATCCGCCCCATGGTTACAGCGGGCTGCGCGAATTGCTGGCGAGAATGGATGAGGACGAGCCGGAAAGCGGTAAGGGACTCAATTACCCAGCATCAAATGACATTATATTAATGCATGATTTCGAAGAAACGGCCGATCTCTTTGAGCCCATGGTCAATCATTTACTCGAAAAGGGAATTAGCTTTAAATTACCGATATAAATTAACCCAAAACATATCTGAATCAAGGGAAATAACCACGTTCCCAACGGTTGTCTGACGATCTCTTGCCTCGGTATACTTTTCTACAAAGGAAACCATTTGAGCACGCGATTGACTGGGTGTTTATGTTGCGAAGCGGTTCTTGAAGATGATTCTTGTAATTGGTTCAGTTCGACATAGGAGCCAAAGAAGCCGTAATTCCAGAAATCTTCACTAATTTTGGTGGAGCACGGATTCGGATCCTGCTTTCCTGATGTCAAAAAACATTCAAGATGATTGACCTGGGCACCCTTGACGAGCCTTATTTATTAACGGACGAGCAAATTGCGTTTTACTCAGAACACAATTACATTAAATTAAAGCAGGTATTTCCGGCAGATTTACTGCATCACTTCTCAAAGGTGATTGCTCAAAAAGTGAGCGAACTGAATACGATGCACCTCCCTATGGAAGATAGAGGGACTTATGAAAAAGCTTTTCTACAGATCACAAATCTTTGGCAAAAAAGTCAAACCATTCAGACTTTTGTCTTTAGTAGGCGGCTTGCACAGATTGCTACCAAATTGATGGGCGTTAGGGGAGTACGGTTATATCACGATCAAGCCCTCTATAAAGAACCGGGAGGGGGAATTACTCCTTGGCATTGCGACCAATACTACTGGCCACTATCCAATAGCAATACAGTAACGGTATGGATCCCTTTGCAGGCCACCCCATTGGAGATGGGGCCACTACAATTTAGTGCTAAGAGTCATCATTTTAATACTGGCAGAGACTTGGCGATCGGAGATGATAGTGAAACTTTTATCGACAAAGAATTAGAAGACAAAAATTTCCCACTGGTTATTGAGCCATTTGAGTTGGGAGAAGTCAGCTTTCATTCCGGATGGCTCTTCCATCGCGCAGGACCGAATCGGACGAATACAATGCGCCAGGTCATGACTGTAATCTATATGGATCAGGATATGCACCTGAAAGCGCCGGAGAATGCTCATCAACAAGATGACTGGGAGGCCTGGTGCCCTGGAGCTGAAATTGGTGGATTGATCCAGACCCCCTTGAATCCCGTATTGTACACTTCTTTAACAAATCAGAACACTCACAATGCAAATCACTTTTGACGATCAGGTAGCCATCGTAACCGGAGCCGGAGAGGGAATTGGTTTTGAAATTGCCCGGCAACTTGCTTTATATGGAGCCAAGGTAGTGCTCAATGATGTCGATAAAGACAAAGCCCGGACGGCTAAAGAACAAATCGAAGCGGAAGGTGGCATTTGCATCGACCGTGCGGGAGATGCCGGAAGTCTCGATGACATTCAGGGCATGGTCGACACTGCAGTTAATGCTTTTGGCCGGCTCGACATCGCAATAGCCAATGCGGGGATTACTTCTTATGGAGGTTTCTTTGATTTTGACCAAAAAAGATTCCAACAACTGCTTCATGTCAACTTGCAGGGCTCCTTCTTCCTCGCGCAAAAAGCGGCGCTCCAAATCCGTCGACAAGGGTCGACGGGTAGCATATTGTTGACTTCATCGGTAACCGGACAGCAAGCACACCACAATCTAGCTGCTTATGGTATGACTAAGGCGGCCATTGACATGCTTACTAAGACTTTGGTACCTGAATTGGCTGCTCACCGAATTCGCATCAATGCCATTGCTCCGGGAGCCACTCTGACGGGCCGTACGCTACAATTAGATAAAAACTTCGAAGGTTTGTGGAATGCCGCTACACCAATGGGTAAAACCGCAACTACTTCAGACATTGCCCAGGCAGCCATCTTTCTCTCCTCCTCTATGGCGGGCCATATTACCGGGCAAACGCTGACCATCGACGGGGGATTTACTGCACTTTGTGTCGATCCAAGCGTCTACCAAAAAAGATAGCGTCAGATCAGTAGTAGACAAGTACTTCTTCCACCTTCTTTCTTTCGATGTTGGGTACCATTACGTCTTTGGCTGGGTAGCCGACCGGGATCAATAAGAAGGCCCGTTCATTAGGTGGTCGGTCAAGAATCTTTTGTAGAAAATTCATCGGGCTTGGCGTATGCGTAAGAGAGACTAAACCGGCGTTATGGATGGCGGTTAACAAGAAACCGGCAGCAATGCCAACGGATTCGTTTACATAGTAAT
>JANQRV010000329.1 GCA_028284395.1 Saprospiraceae bacterium | reverse complement strand
TCCAGTCACCTTCCTGAATATTGGCGGTTTTCCGGTAGCTTTCCAACGTAAGGATCAGATCCTCCATATTGCCGACGTTGCCCACCGGTGGACTGGTTAGATCTGCTTGATGGATCATTTTCATCCCGATAGAAAAGTGGGAATGTGCATCGATGAAGCCCGGCAACAACGCCATACCCTTGAGGTCCTTCATGGTAGTAGCCTCTCCCCGGTATGCCTCTATCTCCGATTTGGTCCCGGTACGTAAAATTTTATCTCCTTTGACGGCAATGGCATCGACCTTTTCCATCTCTTCTTCCATTGTCAGAATGGAGCCATTGAAATAGATCGCGTCTGCCGTTTCCTTTGGTTGGGCACAACCGACCAACGTGACGCCGATCAGTAATACCAAATATCTTCCTTTTATTTGCATAGTGTTTTGCATTGATTACCTTAGAATAAGAAGTAATTAAGGATAATCCAAAAAATATCATCATCAAAGTACCCGGTCATGAATTTAGAATTAAACGACAAAGTTGCCGTTATCACGGGGGGAAGTGTAGGCATTGGCCTGGCCATCGCCCAAGCATTAGCGGCAGAAGGTGTTCATTTGGCATTGTGTGCCCGCAATGGCGAACGTCTTGAAAGGGAAGCGGAACAGATCCGAGCTGCTTATCAGGTAGCAGTACTCGCCCACCCATGTGATGTCAGTTCAGCCTCGGAAATCGAAGGTTTTCTGAAAGCCACCGAAGACCGCTTTGGCGGTGCCGATATTTTGATCAATAACGCCGGGACCGGTAGCAATGAAAAAATCATCAGTGCGAAAGATGAAGAGTGGCAATACTATTGGGATTTACATGTGATGGCTGCGGTCCGGATGTCTCGTGGATTAATGCCGGTCATGGCCAAAAGGGGCGGCGGCGTCATTCTCAACAATTCATCCATCTGTGCCAAACAGCCGCTCGGATACGAGCCCATCTACAACACTACCAAAGCAGCGCTTTCCATGTTTTCAAAATGCTTGGCAAATGAAGCAATCCCCATGAACATTCGGGTCAATACAGTCAATCCCGGATTGATCATCACTCCGGACTGGCGCAACACCGCCGAAAAACTGACCCGTGATCAGGACATTACTGCAGATCAGTACCTGGATGGCATCGCCAAAGAAAATACTCCGATCGGTCGATTCGGTACACCGGAAGAACTGGCGGCATTCTTTGTATTTCTTTGCTCTCCCAAAGCTAGTTATTGTGTAGGCTCCACCTATTATGTAGATGGTGGTTGGCTCAAGGTAGTCTGAAAACAAAGGAGAAATGCCAAAAAACTCCGAATGAAAAAGTATTTTTTTCGGAAAAAACACACTTGCAATCAAATAAATATATAACTTTGCCTTTCGAGATACTAACCCACCGTCTCCACTAAATTTTGGGTGTTGGATAAATTTCTCCCGCCCCCCTCAAGACATGGATTCCACACCCAATTTTTGTCAATAACAAATCATAATTACTCGTGAATGATTCAAGAGGAACTATTCACGCTTTAGAATTGTGGAAATAATCCAGCATTTTAGAAAATAAGAAGCATAATTCCATTAACCATGCTCAATAATGCGCTGTCTATAGGATTATTACTAATCCTTAAATTATTGTCTTTTACAGGTAATGACAAATCTTCTTCTTTTGGCCCAACCGATTTTGAGGTCTCTACAACCGCCACCTGCATCGATGGCGAAGTAACTGTAACTTATACCGGCGACGCACCAGCGACGGCATCCTTCAATTGGGATTTCGATGGAGCGACGATCAATTCCGGGGGATCCACGACCGGCCTCGGTCCGTTCAATATTTCCTGGCCGGTGGCCGACGAGGCCACCAAGACGATTATCCTGACGGTAACCGTCGATGGTAACTCCTCGACCAATATCAAAACGGTCAGTCTTAGTCCTACCATTACGAATCAAATCTCGGAAAGTATTTGTGAAGGGGATTTCTTTCTATTTGGTACGGATAAATTGACCGAAGCCGATACTTACGTCAAAACTTTCACCAGCCCGACCACTGGTTGTGACAGTATGGTCACTTTGACACTGACCGTTAATCCGGTTCATAACGTTCAGATCGATGCCAATATCTGCCAAGGAGATTTTTTCCTGCTTGGAACCGATCGATTAACCGTGACCGATACTTACGTCAAGACCTTTCAAAGTGTTCACGGCTGCGATAGTATGGTGACCGTCAACTTAACGGTTTTTCCTACTTTTAATATGGAAATTACCGAAGAGATTTGCCAGGGAGAAAGCTACCTGTTCGGTACTTCGCAATTAACCACCTCCGACACTTATACCGAAGTTTTTCAGACGGCTTCGGATTGCGACAGCACCGTAGTTTTGAATTTAATTGTGCATCCTAATAGTTTTCAAACCATTGATACGACCATCTGTGAAGGGGAGTCCTTTTTGCTAGGTGAAGAAACCCTAACCGAGACCAATGTTTACACGCGGGTACTCCTCGACCAGAATGGTTGTGACAGCACCGTTACCGTTAATTTGACGGTTGCTCCGGTATACAATCGAACGGTGAATGCAGCCATTTGCGAAGGAGAGACCTATGTATTGGGAACAGAGTCGTTCGATCAGACCGGCAACTATGAAAAGTCCTTTCTGACCCAAGAGGGATGCGACAGTACGATCATGTTGAACCTGACTGTTTTTCCGTCTTATGACCTAGAGGTTAATGAGACCATCTGCGAAGGAGAGACCTTCATGTTCGACAACGAAGGTTTTAGCCGGGAAGGAACTTATCCCAAAACCTTCCAATCGGTCGATGGTTGTGATAGTATTGTGACCCTTAATTTAACGGTGCTGCCCGTTAGTTTCGGCCAGGATTCGGTCACCATCTGTGAAGGAGATCTCTATTTATTTGAAGGAGACAGTCTGCGAACCAGTGGCTCATACAGTAAGACCTTCACCGGTGCAAACGGCTGCGACAGTACTTTTACGGTCGAATTGACCGTCATTGGGTTAGATACTTTGCGGTTGGCTGATAGTTTCTGCGAAGGCGATATTTATAGATTTGGCAATCAAAGTATTGATCAACCGGGAGAATATGCGATGACTTTTGCCTCCAGCAATGGGTGTGACAGTACGGTGGTTCTGGACCTTACCATGAATCCGAGTTACAGCGAGTCATTTGAGGTCAACCTCTGCGAAGGCGAAACTTATGAATTTGCCGACACTACCTTAACCGAGGAAGGTTTGTACACGCAGACTTTCCAAACGGCAGAAGGATGTGACAGCATTGTAACGATCAGCCTCTTCATCAACCCCCGTAAGGCAAAATTCGTAACGGAAAATATCTGCGACGAAGAAAGCTATTTTTTCATCGATGAAACGCTGACTGAGCCCGGCATCTACACAAAGACCATTCCCAGTGCGGTTGGCTGCGACAGTACGGTCATCTTGACCTTAATCATGGGATCGAACGTAGAAGAACCATTAGCAGTATCTCTGTGTCAGGGTTCCACCTATACTTTTGGGGATGAAGAATTAAGTACTTCGGGAACCTACGTACAGAATTTAAAGACGGTGACCGGTTGCGACAGTACGGTTGTACTCAATCTATTCATTGAATCTGAGATTCGGATTACGATGGAGGAAAGTATTTGTGAAGGCGAAAGTTACATCTTCGGAACGGATACCTTAGCGACGGCCGGTACTTATCAGAAAACTTTCCAAAGTACAGCTGGTTGTGATAGCATCGTGACATTGTCCCTATCGCTTTTCACCACAAAAACAACCTTGTTGTCCGAAACCATTTGTAATGGCGAAGTATATCTTTTCGGAACAGAAGTTCTTTCGGAATCGGGTGAGTACGAATCCGTTTTCACATCGGCTGAAGGATGCGATAGTACGGTTACGCTGTCGCTGACCATTCTCGAGCCCATGTTCCGCAACAAAACCGAAGATATCTGTGAAGGTTCCTCCTACGTATTCGATGGTGAAGAACTAACGGAGGCCGGCCTATACCAAAAATCATTCGTCTCGACCATGGGTTGCGACAGCGTAGTTACGATAAAAATCGTTGTCACCCCCATTGCACAAAGCATTACCGAGGTCGACATTTGCACTGGGGAGACGTATCGTTTCTCCGGTGAGATATTCGGCTCAACCGGTACCTTTAGTCGAATGTTTTCCACCGATGGTATTTGTGATAGTCTGGCGACCCTGATCTTGACGGTGAGCGACGAGATCGAGGTAGCAATCGACACTACTGTTTGCACCAGTGCGGGTTTCCAATTGGGGACCGAAACCATCAGAGACCCCGGTACTTATACGCGCAGGTTTACCAGTTCAGGAGGTTGCGACAGCACCGTAACCTTGAAGTTGCAGGTAGTAGACGCCTTCGATATCCGTCTGCAGGAAACCATCTGCGAAGGAGAGACCTACCTGTTTGGCGATTCCACGCTCACCAGGTCGGGAATTTACGTACAGTCCTTTCCGAGTACACAGGGCTGCGATAGTACGGTAACGATTGACTTGCGAGTATTAGGTCCGGTGCGCAATCGCGTAGATCTAACGATGTGTGAAGGTGATTTCACCTTGTTTGGAGATCGAAATTTGACGGAGGCCGGTACCTACATTGCAACCTTCGAAAGCAGTCAAGGCTGCGATAGTGTGGTTACGCTCAACATCACACTCGTCCCACGACAAATCAATACGACTGAAATGACGATCTGCGAAGGCGAGGAATTGCTGTTTGGAGATTCGCTCCTGACAACGAGCGGTACTTACCTCAACACATTTGTTCGAGAAAACGGCTGTGATTCCGTCGTATCCCTCCAACTGGAAGTAAAAGAAAAGCTGATCACTATTCTTGAAGCCACCATTTGTAAAGGCGAAACCTACCTGTTTGGCAACGACACCTTGACGGAGGCCAATGTTTATACACGCAGTTTCCCGGCGGTCACGGGCTGTGACAGCACCGTTAATTTACTTCTGATGGTAGAGGGAGTCGAACCCGCCAGAACTGTTTCTGATTTTAGTGTCTGCCAACCCGAAGCTGAATTGACCGCCAATTTGCCGGAAGGAACGACCGGTAGCTGGTCTGTTAACAGCACGGGCACCACATTGACCAACGACGCCAGTCCGGAAACCCTTGCCATGGAATTATCCAAAGGTCAGAACACTTTCAGTTGGACACTATCAACTGAAAACTGTCCGGATTATTCTACCGACGAATTAGCGGTCACTTATGCCGCCGACTTCCCAATCGCCGAAAATGATTTCTTTGGGTTGATCACCAACCAAACAGAATTCAATGGAAATGTAGTCACCAACGACCAGACGGCCCAACTGGGCATGCAGGGATTTTCAGCAGAGTTACTGGACTTGCCAACGGCGGGAAGCGTTTCGCTGTTCCGCGACGGCTCGTTTAATTACTTCACGGACGGAGCTCAAAACATCGATGTCACCTTCAATTACTTGCTCATCAACGAAATGTGTCCGGAATTCAGGGATACTGCGGTGGTCACACTAGTGCTCGATAGCGATACCAAGACTTTTGATGAAGTCATCGGTGTGACGCCAAATGGAGATGGCGTCAATGATTATTTCATTCTTCCTGAATTAAGGATCTTCAGTCAACGCTACGAAGACAATGAACTCTTTATTTTCAATCGATGGGGAGATCAAGTTTTACACGCCAAACCCTACAATAACGACTGGGACGGACGAGGACCAAGCGGCATCATTCTACCGGCAGGAACTTACTATTACATGGCTATTTTCCGAACGGATACCGAGGATATCAAGAAGGATGGGATGGTGGTAATTGTGCGATGAGCCATTCGAAGGCCAACTTCGATCGTGTAGCGCATTCATATGGTCGATAAAACTTTGAAGGGCTTGAAGACGGATGTCTTCAAGCCCTTCAAAATTAAGACGGTATTGCGTTGAATTTACCCTAACTTTCCACGCCGCTTATTGATTTTCTCTTGCTTTCGCTCTTGTTTGGTCTTTTTCTGTTTGCTGTCTTTCTTTTTGTCCTTGGCAGGTTTCTTATTCGTATTTTTCTTTGAATTTTTCTTTGAATTTTTCTTTGGCTTTTTGCCGGGCTTCACTTCTTCCTTTTCAGGGGGAGCCTCCGTGTCGTTCAATGGCGATTGGTCTTCGGGTTTCTTCGTGATGGCTTGTTTCTGGGCGGCATTTTTAGCTTTGGTATTGAACAAGACCGCGACATTGAACTCATGAGTAGATCCAAAATCTGGTCCTACAGTATTGAAGAATCGGTCCATGCTATACCCTACTTTTACAACACTTCCTTGCTTGACCAGAAGGTCGCGCAGCGCTACACCGGCCTCAAAGTGAGCGAATTTCGCGGTGGATCCCCCAATACCAATCCAAAATGGCGCCTTGAATTGATAACGCACATTCAGATCGAAGTTAGTCGGCACGTTTGGAATGTACTTCCCCCAGGCATTGATTTCCAGGTGACCGGCATCTTCAAATTCTTTGAAGTAGCCCAAAACTGCAAAGTAATGGCGTTCGCGGTCGAATGAAAACAATTCGTTACCGGTCCCGTAATTCACGTCAAATCCAAGCTGAGGCACGGAAATCCCGGCATAGAACGTATTGACATTGGCACTATCGCCCAGGTTTTTGTAGAAATAGACACCGCCTCCGATGTCCATTACTCCTTGGCTTAATTGCTGGCCGGCATTGACATCGCCTGCTTCCAGAAACACCACTTCTGAAGTATTGAATTGGTGCTGTACCCAGCCGACTGTAATGCCACCGGAAATGCCCCAGTTTTTCAAATCACCGATAACGGCTCCTACTCTGGAGTAAATACCGTTGAAACCGGTAGCACCGGTTTCGTCGCTCAAAAATTGAGCGCCCAACAGAAGAGCCGAGTCATCGTCCTTTGCCGTGATGTAATCGGCTTTAAAAAAAGACGTTCTTGGTGAATACTTATGATTGGCCCATTGATTACGATAAGAGCCGGAGACCTGCAAATTGTACCCATAAGCCCAATACTCGTTAGAGATGGAAGCTGGGTTAATGAAGCTGTGATACTGAGAATATTGCGTAAAAAGAGGCAACTGTTGACCGAATACATGAACGGAACTGGAAAGATAAATGCTGAAACTAATGAATGCAGACAACAGCGCATGAAGTCGAAATCTCAATTTCATGGGATTACAGTTTTTGGAATTAATCGGATTGAATTAATACTAAAGAGTGGTATGTTTAGGCAGCCTTTCGCCCGGGAGGATTTCACACATCACAAAGATAATCATACATTTTTACATTAAGAAACGTTGTTGGGTTTTTCTGGGGTTTGCATAAAAAAGGGCCTCCCCCGAACAAACGGAAGAAGCCAAAACCAATTTGTTATTAGCAAGTTTTGCTAGAAGCTATTCTTCAGCCAAAAAAGGATACCGATAATCCTTTGGAGGCACAAAATTCTCTTTTATCGTTCTTGGGGAGATCCAGCGGTATAAATTTAGGATAGATCCGGCTTTGTCGTTGGTACCAGAAGCGCGGCTTCCGCCGAAGGGTTGCTGACCAACAACTGCACCAGTGGGTTTGTCATTAATATAAAAGTTGCCCGCTGAATGGCGTAGTTTACTCACTGCAGTCTGAATTGCTGCTCTTTCTTTGGCAAATATAGCACCTGTAAGCGCATATGGCGAAGTTTTATCCAATTTTTCTAAAGTTTCTTCAAATTTTTTGTCTTCATACACGTAAATAGTGAGTACTGGGCCGAATATTTCTTCACACATAGTGCGGTAATCCGGGTCGTTTGCGACCAAAATAGTGGGTTCTACGTAGTAACCTTCCGATTTGTCACAACCGCCGCCGACTAAGACTTCTACTTCTTTGTCTTTTTTGGCCTGGGCGATGTAATTTGAGATTTTATCGAACGACCGTTCGTCGATGACCGCATTGACAAAATTGGAGAAGTCCTCAACGCTGCCCATTTTAAAGGATTGGATGTCTTCGATTAAGCCCTTTTTGACCGCCGGCCAAAGGCTTTTCGGAATGTAGGCTCGTGAGGCAGCAGAACACTTTTGTCCCTGATACTCGAATGCTCCCCTGGACAAAGCTGTAATAACTGGTCCCGGATCAGCGGAAGGGTGTACCATAACAAAGTCTTTTCCGCCGGTTTCTCCTACGATCCTTGGGTAAGAGATGTAGTTGGACACATTTTTACCGATCACTCCCCAAAGGTGATTGAATACGCCGGTACTTCCCGTGAAGTGTAATCCCGCAAAAGATGGATGTGAAAAGATGATTTCACCGGCAGCGGGTCCGTCCACAAAGATCAAATTAATGACTCCCGGCGGCAAACCTGCTTCTTCCAAAATCTCCATGACTACAGCAGCGGAAAAGATCTGTGATTCGGCCGGTTTCCAAATCACGGTATTGCCCATCAGGGCAGGAGCACCGGGCAAGTTTCCAGAGATAGCCGTAAAGTTGAACGGAGTAATCGCAAAGATAAATCCTTCTAAGGGTCGATACTCCAAGCGGTTCCAGATACCGGGGGCACTATTTGGTTGTTGGGCGTAAATCTCCGTCATGTACTGGACATTGAACCGAAAAAAATCGGCCAATTCAGCGACGGCATCGATTTCAGCCTGATAGGGGTTCTTAGATTGGCAAAGCATGGTAGCGGCGGAAATTTTTGCCCGGTAAGGACCGGAAATCAGATCCGCTGCTTTCAGAAAAATGGCTGCTCGCTCTTCCCAGGGCATATTTTCCCAGGAAGGCTTGGCGGCCAGTGCAGCATCGATGGCCTGGTTCACCACATCAGAACCACCCTTATAGTAATGCCCTAATGTATGCTTGATTTCATGCGGAGGATGCATGGAGACCTTCGTACCCGACTTAATCTTCTTCCCTCCAATGGTCATCGGAATTTCCGTCTGATTTTCCTTAAATGCGGCCAGCGCGGCCTTTAGCGCGGCCTTTTCCGGTGATCCGGGTCCGTAATTCAAAACGGGTTCATTGGCCGGGGTAGGCGTAGAAAAAATAGCAATTGACATGGGAGACTTGGCTTTATTTAGAGCAAATGTAAGTTAAGTGAACGAAACGAACAAAACTGGTTTATTCTTCGACCGGAATCCTGATGGCCGCCGGCAGGAAAGGAGAGGCATCTCCCCCACCCTTGAGGATTTCACGAACGATGGTCGAACTAATATGAGAAAAAGGAGGTTGACTGATCAAGAAGATCGTCTCGATGCCATTTCCTATGATGTGATTCATTTGGGAGATGGTCTTCTCGTAATCAAAATCAGAACCGTTCCGAAGTCCGCGAAGTAAGTATTTAGCACCAATTCTATTGCAGTAGTTAACCGTTAGATTTTGAAATTGCCCGACTTCCACTCGAGGTTCATCTTTGAAAACCTCCTTTAACCACGACAGGCGCTGATCTAAATCAAAAAGGTAGGTCTTGTTCGTATTCACGCCAATCGCTACGATGATCTTGTCGAACAAGGGAAGGGCTCGTTTCACCAGGTCGACGTGACCAACCGTAATGGGATCGAAAGAGCCTGGAAATACTGCTATCTTCGGCATAATGAATGTTTAAGCCAATTTTAAGCAGAATTTTACGAATAGTGAAATTTTAGATGAGCTTAATCCAAAAGCCGGAAAGAATCCAAGAACCTTTCACTGGAAGTGTTCATACTTTTGCTTTTGAGCATAACGGTTTGCAGGGAATAGAAACGATTTCGTACCAGGTAAGCCTTGGTCTTAATGAGTGCTTGATCATTCAAATAATTGACCCGCCAGAAACGCCCTGGATATTGATACAACTTTATTTCATCCCAATAGGCTAGGTCTCCATCAATACTGAACACGGCCGCATCCATGGTCTCTTCAAAAAAGGGTGCGATTAGATCCAGCGAATCAGAATGCACCGATGATTCGGGGTAGTCGCAGTAGCTGACCATAAAAATCTTGATGTCGGCATCCTTCCGGTCATCCTGATAAAAGAAAGTATGGTAGGCTACCTTCCCAATTTTGGTTTCAATGCTATCTACTTTTTCGGTCATCGACCCCGGAGCCAATATCCTGAAATTGCCGTTCTCGGAAACGTATTCACCCCATTCTTCCGTCACCGGCATCGGTACGGATCCATTTTGAGCATACCCATTCCCATTGAGGAATGCCAAGAGGACCAGGACTAACTTCAAATGCTTCATGTGATAGTTCTTCTAACGTGCACTAATCGAGTTACACTCAGTACATTGAAACGATTTACCTTTGGGAATTGTTTTGTTCGATTTCCAAGTAGTAACAGCAGAAACAGCAGCCTCCATAGCTACAATCGTTCAATTTATGATATTTTTACTCCAACTAAATCAGATAAGGGCACTATGCCATTTACTTATGAATATCCCAGACCTGCCATAACTGTTGACTGTGTCATCTTCGGATTAGACAAAGAGCAGGTATTAAAAGTATTGTTGATCCGGCGAGCGGCCGAGCCATTTGCCGGCCGCTGGGCCTTCCCGGGAGGGTTTGTTCAGATGGATGAAGGATTGGAAGCGGCAGCTTTGCGCGAACTGGAGGAAGAAACCGGTATTCGCGACGTTTTCATCGAACAGTTATTCACTTTTGGACAGCCGGCACGTGATCCAAGAGGTCGAGTGGTTAGTGTAGCCTACTATGCCTTGGTAAATCTGGACCAACATCCGGTCAAAGCCGCCACTGATGCCGAAGATGTCGGCTGGTTTGGAATTGACCAACTTCCACAATTGGCTTTCGATCATCAAGAGATTTTCGAGACCGCTATTGCCCGTTTGCGAGCCAAGGTCCGCTATCAACCAATTGGATTCGAGTTACTGCCCGAAAAATTCACGCTTTCCCAATTACAAAAGCTCTACGAAATCGTATTGGGCGTTCGACAGTTGAATAAACGCAATTTTCGTAAACGAATTCTGAAAATGGACGTTCTGAATGAAGTAGGTAAGCAAAGTGGGGTGGCACATCGGCCTGCCACCTTATATTCCTTTGATAAAGAACGATATCAATTGCACTTCAAAAACCGCCATAAAGACCTTCTGAAAAGAGGGGTCGATTTCGAGATCTAATCCAATTTAATTATGCAAAAGACCTCCCCGCTGTTGTTCTCGGTCTTCTTTCTCCTCACCGCCTGTCAATCAGATCACTCCGGAAAAGTGGGAGATCAATCTGACCCGAATGAAGCAGAAACAGTTGTCCTGCCTCCGGTCGAGGAAGACTATGAGGAATCGGTCGTAAAGTGGGGATTCATCAATCGGAAGGGACGTTTGGTCATCGATGCGCAATTTGACGACGCCCGCAATTTCAGTCATTCTCTAGCCGTCATTCGTAAGAAAGGGCGATGGGGATACATCGACACCAACGGTGTGGTGAAAATCCCTTTGATCTACAAGGGAGCCTGGAGTTTTCAGGATGGCCTGGCACGGGTCCAGAACTTCGAAGAAAAGATGGGCTTTATTGATGTCAAAGGAAAAGAAGTCGTTGCCCTTCAATATGAGGAGGTCAATGACTTTTCGGATGGCCTGGCACGGGTTCGGGCCGATGGTCAATACGGATTCGTTGATCGCCGGGGAAACTTGGCCATTCCGACTGAATTTGAAAGTGTTTCGGCCTTCAAAAATGGATTTGCAGTTGCTAAAGCCGAAGGTAAATACGGCGTCATCGATCAATCGGGTAAATGGGTCATCCCGGCTCAGTACCAAAAAATCGGACCCTATTCCGACGGCCTCTTCAGAGTGAAACAGGACGGGTTATTTGGCTTTGTCAGTCGTACGGGGAAAATCGTCGTCTCCATCCAGTTTAAAACCGCCAAAGATTTTAATGAGGGATTGGCGGTAGCCAAAACTGAAGCTGGTTTTGGCCTGATCGACGACACCGGAAAATTTGTAGTCCCCGCCCAATACGATCAGGTTTGGTATGCAGCTGAAGGGCGTTGGGGTATTGTACAGAATGGGGCATTTGGTTTCATCGATGCCCAAGGACGACAACTCAACAAGGCTCCTTTCGAACAATTGTATAGTTTCCAGGAGGGAATTGCCGCCTATTCCCGAAAGCAGTTCTGGGGTTATGTCGACAAAGACGGCACCGAAATCACTCCACCAATTTTTGGACTGGCGTGGTCATTCAACGAAGGGCTGGCCAGAGCACATTTGCCCTACAAAGGAATTATTTACATAGACCGGGAAGGCAAGCCCGCCATCCCGCCAGGTTTTTCCGATGCCCGTGATATTTCTGAGGGATTTGCCCGGGTACAATTTTAAGTCAGCTATCAAATCTTCTTGTAAAATTGGAATTGGCCATCTTTGATAATGAAAACCTCGTCGCCAATTTTAACGGACGCCCCTTCATTCATTTCGACCAGGTTCTCAATGTCTTCTTCAATGGTATGAATAGACCCTCCCGTCTTCAAGGCGATGTTGAGGTAGTCAATGTTGACACCGTACTCCGTGCCACATAAAACCAGACGAATTGGTTTAGTGACCGAAGAGAGCAGGTTCATATCGCGAGGGGAAGTTCGATTGTCCGCAATCATCACTACGTCTTTGCAATCCGGGCATGCCTCGATCCCGTAGATAAGCGCTTCCAGATTGTTTTCTGGCAGATCGCCTCCGTATCCGCTGGCTACTGTAATTTGGGCCAATTTTGCCGCCTCTTCAAAAGACTCCGCTGCCCCACCGTAAATCCCGCCCGTTCGTCCGATCACCTTCTCGGAAGTGGTCTTTAGATCGCCATCGTTAAAGAAGATAAAATGTTTGACCATTTTTTTGGTATCGCTCAATTTAAACCACAAGAGCAACTGGGCAGTATAAGGAGCCATACTGGAAGTCAAATCAGTGACGACAACGACATCTCTCCAATCTTTTTGCCGCTCCACTACTTTGAAAAGAGTAGAATCTCCCTCGGTCAGACGACGCAGTTCTTCTTCATCCAGAAAGTTGGGCGTATCAGAGCTCCGGTCTAAAACCAGGACAAAACCGTGAAATAATTGTTGGGCTTCCTGTTCGGTAGTCGCATCAGTCTGAATAACGACCTTCCAAGATGCAGCAGGCAAGGTAAGGACCGAAGGCAGCTGTTTTGCCAGGGCCCTGATTCTAGATCGATTTAGGGCGCGCTGCTTCATGGGATTGTTGTCGGGGAATTTAGTGTAGACCAGCCGCACTTCTTTGATCGGATCGGCTAGAGGCTCCCCAAATTGCCCCTTCTTAAACCGTGAAGTGGAATAACCCATTTCAAAAGCAACTTCGTCTTCCGCCAGGGAAAACCGGTCAAACGAGGGCAATTGATCAAGAGTGGCGGTATTAAGAATGCTGTCAATTGCGCGTTGCTGACCGAATAGATGGCAGCCGCTAAATAACAAACAGAAAAGCAATACCCTCGTCATTCGAATAGTCTTTGTTAGTGTACTCATTTAAACTTTTGACTCCTTTGAGCAGACAACTTTATATACTTGGATCGTTGCAATTAAGTAAGAGGTCAAAGATATAGCTATTCTGGCAAATATGTAAATCATAAAAAAAAGTCTACCCTCCATATGAGGGCAGACTCAATCAATCTCATTCTTAACAGAGATATCAGGTGATTTCTCTCTGAAAATATTGATTTGAAAAAACTCTCCAAACCAGAGTGTCCACTTGGTAATTAGGGTTTATCCATATCAGTCGGTTCTGCTCCTAATTTCCTTAGAAGCTTCATAGAATTTGCACGTACGTTTGCGGGTGGATTCAGGCTCAACGACTTGTTCAGCGCCTCGATCGCCTTTTCCTTATCTCCATTGCCTACGTATCCCTCTCCCAGGCTGTCCCAGACATTGGGGTCTTCCGGATACTTTTTGGCATTGGCTTCAAATATTTTTACTGCCTTCTTCGGATTCCCCCCGAACAGTAGTTGATAGCCATAGTTATTTAATTCCGCATTAGTACCTTTGGCAATTGCTTTTTCTTCCACGACATCCGCATCCGCTTCAGCCCCCTTACTGCGAAGTATTTTAGCTTTCACCATCATGTTGGTCATATTGGGGTGCATCTTTAAAGATTGCGAGATCCAATCCAACGCTTTTTCATATTGATCTTGTTGCATCGCGTAATTTGCGGCTCCCTGCCATTCTTTCCAAGTACAGGGCATGGCCTTGAGATCCCGATCAAGGCTTTCAAGACTGGCGGTTAATTCGTCATCGACCTTTTCTTTCATTACCCCTACCTTTCCAACCAGGCGAGCTTTGGTGATCAGATTGCGGGGATTGGGACTCATAAAAACGGAGCGGGTAGCCCACTGCAGTCCTTCTTCGTGATTAAAATCATTGTTTAAGCAATAGCTGGCAGCTTCGTGCCAACCCTGCCACGACCATCCCGCCTTATTCTGCAGTTGTCGTCTCAGACTGGCCATGCTGGATTGCTCGAGATCAATCGAGATTTCGAAGGAAATCTTTTTGTCTGCCCACTTTAGGGCGCAAACGGCAGCATCCTTCGTATGGCTTTCAAATTCAAAGGTTAGAAATTCGTAGAATTTTTCAGTCGACGTTGTTGCAGCCGTCACTTGCAAGGCATCTTCCTTAGGATTATAGGAATAGCTGCCCCATGCAGTAGAATTATTGGAAAAGATAACGGTAGAAGCGGATTCCCCCGGGATCATGTGAAGGCCATAAGTACCAGCGGGTAATTCTTTGCCCTCCACCCGTACGGTTTCAGAAAAGGAGATGACCGTATTGTCGTTTGCGCCCGCTCGCCAAACTTGACCGTACGGCACCAACTTTCCCCAAATTTCACGATCCTTGACGGAAGGACGGAAATAAGTGAGGCTAACTTCGGACAATCCAATCTTTTGGGTAACGGTGGCTTCCGGGCTAACATGGGGAGTCGTTGTAAGTTGGGTTTGGCCTGCAACCACAGAGGGTATAATTAGCACTATGGTCAACAGCGACAGCAGTCGGTTAACAAGCTTCATAATAACAGTGGGTTTGATTCAATCCGAGGTAAAACTACGCAGCCCAAAATAGAATAACAACGTCTTTGTGACGAATGACTTCGGAAGTGATGGATGGATTGGACCTAATGTATTTTCCGCTTCAGTTCCAACTCCTCCAAAAACGTCTGAATATCGCTTTTGTAACTTCTACTCGAAATCAGTTCACGGCCGTTGGTCAGATGAAATACGTATTGATTATTACCCAGGTACTTGGGCACTTCAATAAAATTGGAATTGACGATCAACGAACGATGGATGCGGAGAAAAAATCGCTTGTCGAGATTTTCGGCAAGGGTCTGCATGGTCTGCCGATAGAGATGGATCTTGTTTTTGGTGTGGATCTTCACATAGTTGCCAAAAGAGGCAACGTAAATGACGTCCTGCTGATCCACCAAAATGACTCGATCCTTGTCTTTGATCCTGATGGTGTTTTCTTCGACGGGTTCTTCTACTTGGTATTGATCAATCATTTGCACCATTTTTTCGTGAAGAAAAGCCTTTTGTTTTAGTTCGATCTGTTTTCGGGCAAATTCCAAAGCGGAAAAAAACCGGTCATCATCATAGGGTTTAAGCAGGTAATCAATCGCATGGATATCAAATGCTTTCAACGCATATTGATCAAATGCCGTAATGAAGATCACAAAGGGCATAGGGTTGGCCTCCAACTTCTCCAGTACTTCGAAGCCATTAAAATAAGGCATTTGCACATCGAGCAAGATCAAATCAGGCCGGTAGTCGGTGATTTTTTCCCATGCTTCTTTCCCATTTTTGCAGGAACTTACCAATTGAATATAGGGCAGTTGGTCCAGCAATTTTTCTACTCTGGCTCGCGCTAAAGGCTCGTCGTCGACGATGATGGTTCTGATTTTTCGCATACCATTCAGATTCATGAAACGATTTCAGTGAGCGCGTTTTCATTAAAGGGTATTTTTACCCGGACTTCGAAACCATTACCTCTGGAACTGACAACGTCCAGAGAATATTGATCTCGATACAATAAACCCAGTCGATCATTTACGTTTTTCAAACCAATTCCTTTTGACAACAGTTCTGGTTTACTCAGGCCACTTCCCACGCCGTCGTCCACAATGCTCAAAACAATGCTTTCTCCTTCCGGGTAGGCCCGAAGCGTGATGTTCCCATTTTCGCTGTTTCGGGCAAATCCGTGTTTAATAGCATTTTCAACCAATGGCTGAAGGATTAAGCCGGGCACTTTGTAATCCAGAACGCTTTTGTCAATTTCATAGTGAATTTGGAGGCGGTCCGCAAAGCGGGCTTCCTCTATATCTAAATAACTACGAACAAATTCCAATTCTTGTCGAAGAGGAATTGAACTCTTCTTGTTCTTATCCAGGACGGTGCGCAACAAATTCCCCAATTTCGAGACTATCTTTTGCGCACTTTTGATGTTAAACTCCATTAGGGAGGAAATGGTATTTAGGGTATTGAACAAAAAATGAGGTTGCAGCTGCAAACGAAGCGCATTCAATTGAGCACTCGAAAGCTGATTTTCCAGCTGCGCCAATTCGATCTGTTTATCCTTGAACTTCCGGGCGTATTCCAATGAAGTAATAATGGCAAACAAAACTCCGTATTCCAATACCCGGGCGATCATGGCAATGGGGATGGAAAAGAGAATAAACCGAATCTTTTTTGCATCGAGGTTTTCCGCACCAAGGGAATGTGCCGGAATATGATATATCAAATTGGAGACCACTTCATGTAGAAAACAGACCGCCAAACAGCCCGCCACCGCATTAAACTTTTCCCTGAACGGCGACTCTTTCGTCAGCCGATAATTGGTAATAAAATAATAAACAAGCGGCATTAACAAAGCCCAGGTGCCATAATTGACGATGTGTAGAAAGAAACCTCGGCTCCATTTAAATTCCGAAAACTCACCATAATAGACATACCACAGCATATTGCGGCAGCCTATGATAACTCCCAGGCCAATCCCGACCAAAAGGGCATATTTGAAAGAAATTGGAGCTTTTCTGTTTTTCACTCTACAAAACAAAAGAATCTGCATCATATCTAATAACAGAATGTTTTGTTTGTAAAGTTTTGTGACTGTCGGGGCGGCAAAATGATTATTATTACCTTTGCCTCAACCTAGAAGCACATCGTACTAAATGGAACGCATCCAATATCCCATCATAAGTTTTGAATTTGAACAAGGTTTTTGCCTTGGTATACTTACCGGTACGGATTATCAAGTCATTGACAAGGATCTCAAAACCGTCAAAGCCAACCTCCTCTCCTATTTGCAAAAGCAATACAAAAAATACGATGATTATCCGATCATGGACTTGCTCAATCCTCACCTAAAGACCATCCACGTCCACATTCGCCCCGCCTACCATTACAATTCCGGGGCTTACCCCATGTCTTATACGCTGAAAGTACCGATTCCGGTCGTTTACGGAGAGACGGATCAAGGTCACTTCGAGTGCTTTCTTCCGCTGTTTGAACAGAGCTTTTACTACTATGATGCCCAGCAACTGGAAACACTGGTACAACATTTCTCTACCAATTTACTGAATCAGGAAGGGCCGGAAAAAGTCTTCAACCTCATGAAATATCCCGCGCCAAAACTAGACTTTGTAACACTTAAAGTTAATTACGATCGGGAATTCGATTGGAGTGGCATCAATTATGCACGGCAATTTAAGGTCTTAAACCGGTTGACAGAACGTTACCCCTTCCCGAAAAACGTCAAAAAAACGATTAACAACTACCCGGAAGTGGCCTGGGAACTAGAAGATAAAGTGGGAGAAGTGATCGATAAACTGATCAATACCCGGTCAAATGTGATACTGGTCGGAGCCCCCAGCGTCGGGAAAAGTGCTGTACTAAAGCAAGCCATCAAAAAAATAACCAATCAAAACAAGAATTTCCAGCTCGATTTCACCTTTTGGCGGATCTCATCCCAAAGAATTACTTCAAGCACCAAGTACCTCGGCGAATGGCAGGAAGCAGTAGAAACCCTGCTGGATGAATTAGTGGTTGCCAATGGCATCCTCTGGGTAGTAGATCTATCCAGGTTACTGCAGACTGGTGGTCAGGGCCCCGAAGACAGTGTTGCCGCCTTCCTGGGGACTTTTCTGCAACAAGGCAAGCTCCAGTTGGTCGG
>JANQRV010000291.1 GCA_028284395.1 Saprospiraceae bacterium | reverse complement strand
TCTACGTTTATCTAATAACAGCCTGGTACACAAGAGGGGGTGGCATCCTTTCCCAGATCTTAGCAAACAACGGTCGCTTATCCCTCTCCGGTTATATGGGAGCCGCGATGACCTATGCCTTTATTTTTCATGCCTATGGTTTTGGGTGGTATACCCGGTTTGCGGCCATCGGGCAGTTAGTAATTGCCCTGGTGATTTACACCATGTTCTCAATTTTCAGTCATTTCTGGTTAAAACATTTTCAATTCGGCCCGCTCGAATGGATTTATCGGAGGATATCCTACGGCCATCCGTTGCTTAAGTAAATTGTGGCGATCCATTATGGTGCTGTGACTTCGCTCAGTCTTGTCGATATCTCCTTTAATCTCAGCCATTGCTGATAGAAGAACGGCAACATCACCACGCTTTCAACGTATTGGAAAACATACATAACCAAGGCAAACACCGCTCCGTAATTGATCGTACCACTTTCGACCGTCCAGATAATGGAAAATACCAGCAGGCCCATCAGCATCGTCCAGACAATGGAGAAATTCGCAGTTTCCAAATCGGAAAGTTTGATGTTCCACTTCATCAAATCCCGGAGGTAATTGTTTAGATCGGACGGCTCGTTTTTTGCAAGAATATCCACCTGTCGTTCCAGGGCATTATTGTATTCGATATTAAACCGGACCGTTTTGTTTTTAGTCAATGCATATACCAAAAAAACGATGAACAAAGTGATAAGGCAGCCCGCAAATATTTTGAGGTTTAAGGTTGCTACGATGAGGAGCGTTCCGGCCAGAGCGATAATGCTGTTGACAATTTGCGGGACTGAGTTTTCAAAAAATTCTACCATTTCTCCCAGCATGCCCAATCGGGCGGTCTGCCGCGAAGGCGTCAACCCCGGGCGGTTCGTTATCTCAAGGCCCAGTTCCCGGTAAACCTGGGCATAGAATCTCGAATCCAACAAACGCCTGGCAGAACCGATTAACAAACTGAGCAGGCCCAGGGTACCCAGCAGCATCGCTCCATTGTAAGCACCTTGCAAGGCATCATTAATGGCATAACCGATGAACAATGGAAACAAAATGGCCAGCCCTCCTTCCAACAACACCAGTAAAAAGGTAAGGCCAATGCGGAAAGGGAATCGCTTGAAAATATCTCTTAGTGTCATTTCAATTGGGATTGGTTTGACCCTGAGGGGCGTTTTTTTTAGCTCGAATGATGTAGAAAAGAGAGGGTATGAGGTACAGCGTCAAGATCGTCGAAGTGATCATGCCACCGATCGTTACAATGGCCATTGGAGTCCGGTAAGCAGCTCCGGCATCACCAATTCCGATGGCGTTGGGCAGCATGCCGACAATGATCGCAACCGTAGTCATGATCACAGTTTTCATTTTGGTTTTCCCCGCTTTCAGAGTTGCTGCTCTGAGGTTCATTCCTTTCCGCATCAACTGTTCCGTATAGTCGTGAATTAAAATATCATCGTTTACTACCAGTCCCAGTAGGGTGACTATCGCCATTAATGCCATGATGTTCATGGTGTGGCCACCGAGATACATGAACACAAATACACCGATCATTGCCATGGGAACCGTCGTGAAAATGATGATCGGATGCCAGCTGTTTTCCAGTAATGAAGCCAACAACATGTACATTAAAAGCAGGGCAATGCCAAAAGTGCGCAGCATATCGTTCATAGCTTCATCCAGTTCTTTTACATTGCCCGACCACTGGAAAGAGACGGAAGCAGGTAATTGCAATTGAGTAAGCGCTTCATCGATTTGTTCCCGAGCATCACTCATGACTATATCGGGGGCAGGGCTCGCTGTGAAATCGATTGTTCTGACCTTATCCCGGTGTAGAATCTGCGCTTGCGAACGCTTAAAAGTGACGTCTACCAATTGATCGATGGTGAACACCCCAAGCGGTGTGAAAATGGGTAGGACTTTGATTTTCTCTAAGCTATTGATTTGCTCCGCCGGATAGCTGATGGTAATGTCGTATTCCCTCCCTTTTTCTTTGAGAATGGAAGCTTTCACCCCATTGATGGCGCTGCGAACCTGCGAGGCAATATCGAAAGCGGTCAGATTCAATTCGGATAGGATTCGTTGTTTCGGCTCGAGATGTATGATGGGATTTCCTTTTTGAAAACTCGACTGGTAGTTAAATAGGCCTTCCACACTGGATAGTCTATCCATCACTAATCGATTTGCAGTCATTAGTTCTTCCCGATTGGAAGATTGTAGGGTAAATTGTATGGGGGCGCCCTCTTCCGAACTTGTCGTTGAAACATTGCTGATAACCTCAGGAATTACCTGCAGTTCTTCCGAAATAATTTTCGCCAGTTCAATATTGGAGCATTCCCTTTCTTCTTTGGGAATAAGTTTGATGGAAGCGTTGGCAAAATTGGAACCGTTGGTAATTGAATTCTTTGCTCCCAATACGCTCAGTATGGCACTCACTTCATTGTGTTTGCCGATCACGTCTTCTACTTGTTGCAACAATTCCGAACTTCGTTGTAGAGCGGTTCCGGCTGGCATTTCTAATTCGACAAAAATATTTCCGGTATCCTCCTGCGGCTCAAACTCAAATCCGATCTTCGACAGCAAACCCGCGCTGGTTAAGAAGAATGCAAATAGGATCGCGAACAGAAAAATGGGTCTTCGTTTTCGCAGAATCAAGGATTCCAATGAGCGTTCGTAAGCATTTTCCAACCAATGAAAAAACTGATTTGTATTTCGGGACCACCAGGACGGCTTCCTTTCTTTTTTCAGTAAAACACTGGCGAGCATAGGGGTAAGCATAAATGAGACGACCAAGGAGAAAATTGTTGCCGCCGAGATCGTCAGTGCATACTCTTTGAAAAATGCTCCAGTGATCGAAGTCATGGATGCAATGGGAAGGAAGACAACCAGGTTGGTGCCGGTTGATGCAATAACTGCCATCATGATTTCCCGGGTACCGGCTACGGCTGCTTTTTTGATATCCATTCCCGTTTTTCTCAGCCGCAGGATGTTTTCGATCACGACAATAGAATTGGAAATTAAGGCCCCGATCGCAACCGAGTAACTCATCAGTGTCATCATGTTGAGTGAGCCGTTGAAAATCCGAATGGCCATGAACGTCCCGATCAAAGAAACGGGAACGGAAATGCTGACAATCAGGGTCGTCCGAAGGTCATTCAAGAAGAAAAACAAAATGATTCCGGTAAATAATACACCGAGCACTACATTCATCAATGCATCTTTGACTGCACTTTCCGTGTATTCCGAATCATCAAACGGAATGCTGATGTAAACTCCGTCGGGCAGTACCGACTGCAATTCGGGAAGTAACCTCTTGATGTCTCTTGCTACTTGAACGGCATTGGCGTTTGAATTTTTCATGACACCAAGGCTTACAATATTGGCATACTTTTCCCGGTTGACTACGTCAAAAAACAGAGCCCTCGATGTCACCTCCTTGATGGTGTCGACGACCGTTGCGAAATCCGTAATTTGTTTGTTTCCAAAGGCAGTAGGAACATAGGTGTTTTTTACATCTTTGACCGACTCGAACCGGTTTCCCGTTTCCACCGAAAACTGTCTGTGACGGTTGGTAAAGTTTCCTCCCGACAATTTTGTGCCGACCAATTTCAGATAGCCCGAAAGGTCAGTGAGGTTCATTTGTACATCATACATATTTCGGTTATCCGCTAATACCCGAATTTCACGAATTTCCCCACCCGATAGATCTATCTTGGAAACACCGTCAACTCTCGATAATTTATCCTTGATATTTTTGTCTACTAATTCATAAAGTTCCTTGCCCGGCAAATCACTCGATACGATGAGCTGGAGGACCGGTGCATCCGTAAAACTGTATTTCTGAATCAATGGCCTTTCTGCCTCTGTCGGCAGTTGTGGAATGACCAAATCCAATTTTGCTTTTACCTCATCCAGCGCTTTATCCGCATCCACACTAGTTTTAAACTCTGTAAAAATCAAGGAGTTGTGAGCCATGGAGAAAGATTGTAGCATTTTCAATCCATTGATCGTAGAGAGTTCTTTTTCAATTTGCGTTGTTATTTCCGATTCTACTTCTTCGGGAGTGGAACCGTAATGATAGGTGCTGATGGCGATTGCCGGGAGGTTTAGGTCGGGCATCAGGTTGACGGATAATTTGGTGTAGGCCATCAATCCAAAAATGACCAGCGCCAGAAAAAGCATGGCGGTTGTGACGGGACGATTAACGGAAAATTCGGTAATCTTCATACTGTTTCTTATTTAGTGGATGATGGAAATTGGAGAGTTGTCTTTCAATTTTTCCATTCCTGCGGTAATCAAATGATCGCCCGCTTCAATTCCTGCCTGGACGATCACATCTAATCCGACTCTCCGATCTAACGCTACTTTTTTCACCGCTGCCTTTCCTCCTTGGGCGATGTAAACAAAATACTCCCCACCCAAATCAAGAATGGCTTCTTCGGGTACTAAAATGGCATTTTCAACGATCTCCCGGACCAACGTGATTGCAACGGTACTTCCTGCATAAATTTCCGACTCTTCATCTTTTAAGGTAGCAGCCACCCGGAAAGCTCTTTGTGCCGGATCCATCATAGGGGCGATTTCCGAGATTTCGGCGCTCAGTGAATTTTCTCCGTTATCGATGTAAACTAACTTGCCGGGGTTTAGTGCTCCAATATCTTTCGGCAGGACAAAAAACACCACTTCCAGTTGATTTCGATTTGCGATTGAAAAAAGCGGCGTTCCCGGGGCAAGTTGTTGACCGGGTTGAACGTGAACTTCAGTAATGATTCCACTGTAAGGAGCTTTCAGGGAATAGTTTTTTTTAAGCCCCAGCTGCAATTGCTCCATCATCTTTTGTTGTACTTCCAACTGTGACTTCAGTTGTTCTACCGAAACCTTGTTGACCGCACCTTTGCTAAGGAGTAGGCGTTGCCGTTCATAATTCTTTTTCAATTCATCACGGGCAATTTTGGCCTGTTCGTAATTATTGTTTTCAATGTCGAGGTTGTTATGGAGGCGGGGGTAGCTCAGCAGGGTTTGTTCCTTGTGAACCCGTTGCCCGACCTTCCACTTCACTGAGTGGGCCGTTCCTGGCATCTCCGCCATGACGGTTGTCCGCTGTTTGAAGTTGACCCTTCCGAAATAGGTTTTGGCGATGGGAACATTTTGGGGTTTTAAGGCAGTGATCTTTACGCTCACTTCCTTTGCCGCTCCCGTCGATGTGGTCACATCCTCCTTTTCAGAGGAGACACCACACGCTGTAAAGAGCACGGTTATCCAACCGCCAATGATTGCAGATCTTATCAATTCCATTTTTATAGTTTTAAAGTTGATGTTGATTTTTTCCCAGAATTCGGTTCAATTGCAAGTAGGCGATCCGTAGGTCCAAATGAGCATGAAGCAGACGTAGTTCAGCTTCCATTCGCCCCAAGCGCATTTCTTTGAATTCCAATGCTGTGAGCAAACCTAACTTTTGGCTTTCACCAGCAATTGCCAATTCCTTTTCACTGATGTGGATGGCTTCTTTTTCTACCGCGATGGTCTCCAGGGCATTTTGAAGGTTTAGCCGCGCATTGGCCAAGTCTTTTTGAAGCTCCAACCGCTTGCGCCGGATTTCCAGCGCACCATCTCGTTGTTGGATTATTGATTTTTGAACTTGAGCGGTATGGTATCCTCCGGTAAAAATGGGCAGCTGAAAAGTAAGCTGACCGAACAGCAGGTTGTTGTTATTCGAAAACCTGAATGCATTGTCCTGGGCGTTGAAGAGATACCCTAAATTGACCTTTAAGACTGGATACCGGGCCGCATTCGCTACCTTAATTTGTAGCTCTGACATTCGAGCCTGTTGAAGGAGCATTCGCAGTTGCGGATTTTGACTTAGGCTGGTATCCGTTGTTATGATATCATCCAATTCTGGGTTTTGAAGCCGGATTTCACCCAGGATGTCCAATGGATAATTCATGGGCAAATTTGCCAGTGCCCGCAATTCATTTAAGAGGATGGCATAGGTATTCCGAGCGTGCTGAAGTCCTGGAATTGTTCTTTTGAAAAATGACTCGGACCGACGCACTTCCAGTTCACTGACATGACCTTGTTCGAATAAGTCGGTCATTTGCCGGTATTGTTCTTCAGCCAAGACTTTATTGTTCTCCAGTATTTTGATGTTTTCTCTGGCATATAAAGCTTGCCAAAACAACTGCGCTCCCTGCGCAATCAGCTCCTGGGAAAAGTCCTGGTGGGTCAGCCGAGCCTGTTCCGCCGCCAGTTGTGCGAGTTTATAGTTATAGGTCGCGGTTGGATTGAAGACGGCCTGCTCAGCTAATATACTGGCATTGAGGTTGTTATTGAAGTTGGTCCTGAATTTATCGGGGAAAAAACCGCTAGCGTCTTCTTCGTTGAGGAACAAAAAGTTCTTAGTGAAATCTCTTTGGTAGGAAAATTCAGTAGCTACCGTTGGAAGGAAATCTGCCCGTGCGGAGCGCACCTCCAGATGGGAAACCGTCATTTGATTGGCACTCCGTTGGAGCATTAGGTTGTTTTTCTGCAGTAGCAGGAGGTAGTTGTCCAAATCCAACTGCTGAGCAAAAGCACTGATCGTACCTATGAAGAGCAATAGGATTAGTCCACCCGTTTTTATCAATTGAAAGTTGTATCTGAATTCCATTTGCAACATGAGTGTTCTATTTTTGATTGCAAATTTGGGATACAACTCAAGACGAGTCGGCCTTCCCTATAATTCGGGACAGAGTAGGTGGGCGCTAAATTGTCCCGTTTTATAAAACAGGAATTAATCAGGTATACGGAAAGCTGATTGTCAATCCTTTAAGAAGAAATGGATTTGAACTCTTTTTTGAAAGTGGAAGGAGTCTGACCAGTGATCTTTTTAAAAGAATTGTAAAAGGCAGTTTTGCTGTTGAATCCTACTTCTAGGGCAATGGCAAGAATCGTTATTTCATCGGCCCGCGGAGAACCCAACAGTGATTTTGCTTCCCGTACCCGATAGTGGTTGACGAAATCAGAGAAACTCATTTCCTGCCGTTGATTGATAATCTGTGAAATATGATGTAGTGATTCTCCCGTTTTTTCGGCTAAGTCATTCAAACGGAAGGTAGGGTTGAGGTAGGCTTTCTCTTTCTCCATGACTGTCGTAATCCTTCCCCAAAGTTCGTCTGATTCTTCGTTTTTTAAAGAAGAATTCGCGTACTTCCTCATGGTCTCGCCCGACAGATCTTCAAAATCCCCATAAACGGCAAAGACGGGGAATCGGATGGCCGCGAGGGCAATGGCAAAACAAAAGAAACATAAAATCGAAGATTCCAATTGCATAAAAAACATCCATTGTCTTTCGTTAAACATGGAGATTATGCTGTTCAGAAGAATGACAAGATAAACCACAGAGGCAATGATCAGTAAATTCTTCAACCATAGGTAACTGACTTGCTCTGCCTTGTCTAATTTGACGGAAAACTTCAGGTGCTTAATTTTCAAATGCGTTAAAAGGATCAGAAAGATATTGAGCAATAAAGAAACATAATAGTCAATCGTGAAAGCTAGTACGTTAGCGGTAACTTTATTGGTCCTCAGCATTTCTTCTATCTCATTGCCGTCATAAGGAATCAACACGGCCCATCTGATCAAAGTGTAAAGGACAATGACCGTTCCCCACAGTTTTAAGTTGACCGCTATCTTGAACAAAAAATAGGTGTACAACAATAACAAAACACCAATCAGGTGATAATGCAAATAGGAAGTTCCGGAACCTATCCATTCGGCGTCTTGATTGTAGTAATACCAAGCATCGAGAAGGTTGTGAACATTCAAAAGTACAATGGTGACCAAAGTGAACTTTGCAGCTTTGTTGTTGCCATGTGCTCCCTTCCCTAATGTGATCAGAAAGGCCAAAGCGATGCCCAGAACTGCCCCGATGAGTGGTAAGGTCTTCAGAAGGTTCAATGTTTTTCCTTTTAATCGTCCGTAATTTAAAAAAAGCCGGAGAGGGCCCGAAAAAGGATCGTGAAAAATCGTGGTACTGCCTAATTTAAATGCCGTTCAAGCGTCTGGTAAAGCTCCAGCGGCCGGTAGGGCTTCAGCAAAAAGTCATTCATGCCGCACTTCAGTGCTTTTTCTCGCAATTCGGCCATGGCAGAAGCCGAAAGTGCAATGATGGGTAGTACATGGTATTTCGGATCCGGCCAGCTACGGATCGTTTCCACGGTCGTGAATCCATCCATGACCGGCATCTGGAGGTCCATGAGGACCAGGTGGTAGTCTTTTTGGTTCAGCAGATCAATGGCCTCTTCTCCATTCAGGGCAGTATCGAACTCGAGGTTCCAGTAGTTCAAAAAGCGGGTAGCTACCTTTAAGTTAAGTAGGTTGTCGTCTACCAAAAGTATGCGCCAATCTTCGTCGAAGGAATAGGATCGGATCGATTTGCTTTTCTCCGGGGATGATAGGGGAGGAGTGGTTCCCAATGGCAATTGCAAAGTGAAGATAAAGGTGGAGCCTTTACCCACCTCACTTTCCAGCTCGAGCCGACTGCCTTTGAGTTCCAACAAGCGTTTGGAGATGGCCAGCCCGAGGCCGGTTCCTCCAAAACTACGCGTCGTATTGTCATCCGCTTGTACAAAGCTTTCGAAAATAGCCTCTTGTTTTTCCGGTGGAATACCAATACCGGAATCGGACACGGCAATCCGGACGGTAGCATCAGCGGCGTTGGCGTCCAATAGTTCGGTTTCAATCGTAACGTAGCCTTTGGAAGTAAATTTGATGGCATTGCCTACGAGATTGGTTAGTATCTGGGTCAGACGAACGCGATCTCCCTTGAGGGAATCCGGAATACTGTTATCCAGGTTAAGCCGGAATTGGAGCATTTTTTGGCGAGCCTGAGTTTGGAAAGACTTATAAATCCGCTGGATGGTTTGCTTGAGGTCGAAGTCGGTAGATTCCAAGCTAAGTTTACCCGATTCTATCTTGCTATAGTCAAGAATGTCATTGATGATGGCCAATAGATTCTCTGCCGAAAACCGAAGAGTCGAGAGGTGCTCGTGTTGTTCCGGAGTAGGATCTTCCTCGAGTAAAATATTGACCAACCCGATGACACCATTCATGGGGGTCCGAATTTCGTGACTCATATTCGAGAGGAAGTTCGCTTTGGCCGTAGCAGCTTGTTCCGCCTTCACTTTAGCTTCGTATAGCTCCGATACCTGCTGGTCTAATTGCTCTTTTTGCCGTAGGATTTCCATCTTTTTTTCCCGGATATCACGATTCTTTGATTGCAGCTCGCTGTTCTTATCATGAAGTAAATTATTCTTATCGATCAGGTTTCGGAATAATGGAGCTATGATAAAGATCACTTCCAATAGAATCGTCAGGAAGGTAAATATGCCGATGGCAATCTCCTGCCGCTTCAAACGTTGTACTTTCGCTTCACTTTCAGTAGTATAGTCGAAAACATTTTCGTTCATCAAGCGCAAAAAATGGGGTTCATGTTCGAGAATATTCGCGGTAAGTAGGGAGGTGGCTATTGGGGCCTCATTGTCAACCAGGGCCATGCCCGACTGGTAAATGGCCTGAAAATGGGGGGCCATTTGTTGATACCGACCTTGCACAACTTGGCTGTTTTGCCCGCCCAGGCCCAGCTCGACTTGGCGATTTTTTAGACCTTGTTAATCCCTACTCCACATTTCCAACAAAGCTCTCAGTTGCCTCCGAAAGGATTCGTGCGGTCGACCCTCGCCTTCATGGATCGAAATGCGTAGTGCCAATTTGGCGATCTTTTGACTGAGCATGCGTTGGCGACCGGAAATATTGATCAAATGGCCATCCTTTCGCTGTTGTTGTATGGAATGGTGTACCAATAGTTGAGAGAGTAATATAGAAAGCAGGATTACCACAAAAAATATGGTGTAAAAACGCCAAATCGGCGGCCGTTTCGTTCTCGCAGTCATACCCAGGGTGGTTCAATCTTGGAGTGGCTCTCAGTAATGTAAGGCGATTGCGATTGCGTTTTGGCAGCTAAACCTCCGTTCTGTGACAGTCTATTCTTATGTATCGGAGCTCTCATGTAAGGTAACAGGAGTTTTCCTTCGAAAAAAAACCGTTTTACTTATTTTTTTGTTAGTATTACTACAGGAACCTTGCAGCGATAAAGGCTCCTGTAACAACTTTTGTAACGACTTCCATCTACGAATAAGATGCAAAGAATCCTCATTCCAACCGACTTTTCTACGGTAGCAGACAATGCATTGAATTACGCCATTGAGATTGCTTCCAAATTCAACAGTCAACTCTATCTATCCCATGTCTATCGGATCCATAAGGTTGATTACGACTTGAACTTTCCCGATGAAGAGCAACCTTACAAAAAAAAGATGGAACAAAAGATGGAGCTCACTAAATTGAAATTCATCGAAAAAATCAATCGCGAGGGACTCTCGATCCATACCAGTGTTGATATAGACAATATTTTTGCCCTATTTTCCAGAACGGTAGACCAACATGATATCGACATGATCATAATGGGGAGTAAGGGCGCCACCGGACTGGAG
>JANQRV010000276.1 GCA_028284395.1 Saprospiraceae bacterium | reverse complement strand
TAGAGCGGCGACCAATCAGGCGATACATCGGGTAAAGCCTGGGGGGCAAATTTTTCAAATGTACCATAGGCATGGACAACATCGCCTCCTACCGCCGTTAACTTGGCGTGGGTTCGTGGGATCAACGCATCCGGCACTTCCATCACATCTTGATTTAAAATCGTAAAATCACCTAATTGTCCCTTCTGTATGGATCCTTTGCGACCCGCATCACCGGTGAACCACGACGAACCCGTTGTCCAGAGGGCCAATGCCTCCTCCCTGGTCAGGATGTTATCGTCTCCGTACATTTGACGGCCTCCTCTCGATTTGCCGGTAGCCAACCAGTGGATGGAGTACCAGGGGTTGTAGGAACTGACACGCGTGGCATCGGTGCCACCACCCACCGGTATGCCCATTCTCAGCATCTTTTTGATCGGCGGCGTTTGGGCCAACTTTGCTGCGCCGTATCGTTTGACAAAGTCCTCGGCCTGGTAACAAATCCGGTTTTGAATCGCTATCCCCATATTGAGCTTGGCGATTCGCTCCAGGGTCTTTTCCGAGAAGGTTTCACCATGATCGATGTAGGTTCCTTTTGGCAGCTTCCCATCTCCGGCTGCCGCCACTTCCTCGTATATATCGAGCAGGATTTCGGCTGATTCATTGTAGGTAATGTGCTGTCGCCACGGCCAATTGTTTTCGGCCAGTAACTTGTAGATAGGCAGCGCTACTTCCCGTACATTCTTTTCCAGGTTGGGTCGTTCCTGTGCGAATATCTCGTAATCATAGGCCGCCCAACAGATGTTTTCACCCCCGCCAATGAAGCGTAGCATATCATCACCCTCTCCGGGTTTAATCGTACTGATCCACTTTTTGTAGTCGTCGTATTCGCGACCACCCACCTGGGGAAAGGTGTGGATTCCCACTCTTACGGTGGAGAGGCCCTGCTGGTGTACATCGTGGATCACTCCGTAGGCATCGGGATATTGCATCCCTCCGCCTCCGGCATCAGAGAGGGAGGTCAGTCCCAACACATTCATTTCGTTCATGAAATGACGCGTACCCAGTATCTGTTGAGCTTTGGTCTTTGTCGGTAGTTTGGTCAGTGTCTTGTACATAATCAGGCCCGATGGAGCAGCCGTAATGATGCCGGATGCCCGGCCCCTTCTGTCTTTTTCAATTCTGCCCTTGTAGTATAAGTCAATGGGCTCGTTGTCGTAGTTCAGGGTTTGTACTGCCTTGCGGTTCAGCATTCCATAGGCATATAGGTAGAATATGTAAACAGGGTGATCGGGAGCTATTTTATTGATTTCTTCCAGGGTCGGCATCCGTTTTTCCCGAAACTGTTCCCAGGAAAAACCGCCCACCACTCTGATCCATTGACCTTTGGGTGTGTGTTTTACCTCTTCGGCAAGCATGGCCAGTGCTTCTTCTACGGAATTGACCCAATCCCACCTCAATTCGAGTCCGAAATGCAGCCCTTCCCGAATACCGTGCGTATGCGAGTCATTGAGTCCCGGGATGACCCGATGACCTTTGGCATCAATTACTTTGGTGTTGGTACCAATCAAATCGGCAACATCGCTGTTGGAGCCCACGCGGTGAAACAGGCCATCCTTAATGGCAAATGCCTGAGCGTTTGGAACTTTAGGGTCGATGGTGGTGACTTTCGCATTGCGCACCACCAAATCTGCTACCTCATCGGATCGTTGTGCCAATAACCGGTCGAAAGGAGTTGCCATCGCCATTCCAGTCAGACCCGCTGCAAGTGAACCCTTGATAAATTCCCGGCGATGCATCTTGTTTTTGAATGATTTTTCCATAATTCTTTTTAATAAATTATTGCGTAGTAAGCTATGCTGGCATAGCCCTATTCAAAGGAGATGAGAAATAACTCTGATGGATTAAAAAGGTGGCTATTCAGATTATTTTTTCTTAGAGCCTTCAGCTTCGCTTGCTTCTTTACCGGTCAACCATTTGCTCATTGTTTTGATGTAGTCAATCCCCAATCCGTATGAACCACCAAATTTTTTGGAAATTCGTACAATCTCATTATAGGTATCGCTCCGGGCCCAGTCCCGGTGAATCTCAAGCATGTATTGAAGCGAGGTGATGGGTATTGCTCCGGCCCGAACCGCTCTTTGAATGGCCATGTCGTGGGCTTCTTGAGACAGACCACCCGAAGCATCCGTGATGATATATACTTCGTAACCGTCCTCCATGGCAGACAAAGCGGGGAAGAGCACACATACCTCCGTCCAAAGACCGGCAATGACAATTTTCTTCTTACCTATTTTTTCCACTTCTTTCACTACCCTGGTATCTTCCCAGGTATTCATTGTACTGCGGTCGATGTATTGACTGCGGTCGGTAAAGATTTCACGTATTTCGGGAAAAACGGGTCCACTAAATGATTTTTCGGCGATGGTGGTCACAATGGTTGGCACCTCGTACAAAGTTGCCGCTTCACTAACCAATCCAAGGTTGTTACGCAATTCTTCGATCGGTTGGGATTCAACCGCAAATGCCATTTGACTCTGATGGTCAATCAGCAATAAAGAGTGATTGGCCGGATTGAGCAATTGCTCAGACGCGTTTGCGGGATCATTGTTGGGATTCGGATTGTACTGCTTCCACTGAGCATGTAGAGATACTGTTGTCAAAAGTGCAATGATGGCTGTTACTAATAGATTTTTCATTTCTGGTTTGTCTTTTTTAATAAAATGATTGATTAAGTATCAATTTACCAATGCCAATTTGCGTGCCATCCACATAATTAACTTACAATCAGTAACTTAAAAGCATCACATTCAATTAAAAAATTCTAATAATTGAGTTTTTTCTATTATTTGAGAAAAATGTGCAATTTTTTTGAAGCCAAAGAGCTACGATTCGGAAATTCAGGAGCAGATTTGGGTTAGCCAATTGCCCCGGGTATTTTCGGAATTGATGTCCACCGGGTCAGATGGCGGCAAACAAGAAACATACCACGTGATGACTCTTGACAATGAATTGAAAAGACTTCTGGACAGAACAATACCGTGTTTCGGATGTACTCTTTTGAAAAGGCGGGGCCAATCAATCCCTCAAATCAACAGCTTTTTCAATTCCTGCAATTCACTTTCGGAAAAAGCCTCCTGTATTTGTTGAAATAATTGGCGTTCTTCTTTTCGAACGTGTTTTTCGAGTGCTATTCCCAGATCATCCAATTTCTCTTCCAGATCAGCGGGGGTTCGCAGGGCTTCGAAAAGATTGGTTAGATGAATGTGTTCCGCTTGAATTTCCCGAGCCAGGCGACCCAGCTCTGGCGTCTTGCCGCTAACCCTCGGTAACAATCGTTGATCTTCCAATAGGAAATGTTCTCTCAAGGATTTATCGAAAAAGTTTACGGCATAGGCTGCCTTTCCTTCGGCATCCGTCGGATAACCCTTAAATGAAGGACCATTTCGTTTAGCCATCTGAGCGAGAAACAATACACTCCGGTGAAAACGTGATAATGCAACCAACGATTCATGACGTCTCATCCTTTCTTATTTTTAAGCGGTCATAGAAGAATTTGAAACAACAACCTCTGATCCTACCCCACCTACTTATTCATTGGATTACAGCCACTTGTGCGATGAGTATTTGAAACAAATTGGAAGAACTTCTCGTCGGGAAGTTCAGCTGAGCGCTCTACCAATGCCTGATTGGCCAAAAAATAAGACAATAAGATGACAAAAATCATCTAAAACTTGGCAGCGAATCCCATTTTATGTCCGTTATTTGCATAACTAAAAGCGTTTAATCGCTTCGTGTTTTGGATTGGTATTGATAAGCTCACTAAACAAATTACTGCATGATCTTTTTTCTGAAAGATCACGCTCCTTTTATCTTTTTTTCTTGTCTTATCTTTTTCAATTCAACAAATAAGTCTGGTTTTCTGAGAAACTGAATTCGACTTTTGAGCTCCTTAAGATTCATTTTTATTTACCCAAACAATTAACTCAAGTTCAGGACTTACCAGTGGTAGTAATGGTATCGGCATGCGTAATTTAACGTGGGTGCGAACCAGCATTGATCAAATCAACGCTCTTTGATCACAATGGCATTGTAATATCACATTCTTAACTTTAAAATAGGTTGTATGAGAACGATTTCACTAGTTTTACTACTGATATTGTTTGCGGCAGGGTCTGTCGTAGCACAAAGATCAGTAAGTGGTAAAGTCACCGATATGGATGGAGAGGCCCTGATCGGGGCCAGCATTTTGGTGAAAGGCACGACAACGGGTACGGTGACCGACATTGACGGTGGCTACACTTTGGAACTAACGGATAACGATTTGGTTTTGGTAGTTAGCTACACCGGTTTTGAAACCCAGGAGGTGGAAATCGGTAACCAAAGTATCCTCGATGTCTCCCTACAGGCCGGGGTGACCCTTTCCGAAGCGGTGGTAACCGCCCTGGGTGTAAGAAGAGACGAGAAAGCCCTGGGTTATGCCGTATCAAAGGTGGACGGAGAAGACCTGGCTCAAACGAGAGAAACCAATCTAGTCAACGCCCTCCAGGGTAAGGTAGCCGGTATTCAAATTCAAGGTAGCCCTTCGGCTTTAGGCGGATCTTCCAGAATCACGATTCGCGGTTCCAATTCTTTCCTGGGTAATAATCAGCCCCTATTCGTCATTGACGGAGTGCCGATCGACAACTCCCAGTTTGCTGACAATTCTCAGCAAAGGGGTTTCGGAGGAGCCGATGCTTACGATTATGGTAATACGGCGCAGGACATCGATCCCAACTCGATCGAATCGATGACTGTACTAAAAGGTGCAGCGGCATCCGCCCTCTATGGCCAGCGCGGAGCAAACGGAGTTATTTTAATCACTACTAAGAGCGGAGCTGGTAAAAAGGGCATTGGCGTGGAAGTGAATTCCAGCCTAACATTCGACCAAGTCGACAACCTGATCCCTCACCAGCAGGAATACGGCGGAGGAGCCATCAATCCGAACACGAGTCACGGGTTCAATGAAGTGATCCAGGACGGTCAGACATTCCTGTATCCCGCTTATTCCAAGGATGGTTCCTGGGGACCAAAATACGATCCGAACCGACAGATCCGTCATTGGGATTCCTGGGATCCGGATGCTCCGAGTTATAAGGAAACTCGTCCGTGGGTAGCACCCAATGCCGGGTATGAAGAGTATTTCGAGACGGGACAGACCTGGACCAACAGCATCGCCCTGACCGGAGCCAATGAAAAAGGTTCTTTCCGGCTGGGTTATACCAACCTCGATCAAACCGGGACCTTCCCCGAATCGGCGCTGCAGCGTAACTCGATCAACATCAACTCCCAGTACCAAATTCACGAGCGGGTGAAAGTTGGTTTGGTTGGAAACTACGTTCGTACCGATGCGCAGAACCGGAATGCGACCGGTTATAACAACGGTAACCCCATGCAAGCCTTTACCCAATGGTGGCAGACGCAATTGGACACCGATCGCTTGAGAAATGCGACTTTTACCGACGGTAGTCAAATGACCTGGAACGCCAAAGGACCGCAAAAAGACGGCGAAGACAACTTACTCTTCTACGATCGCGCTCCGAATTTTTTCGACAATCCTTTCTGGGTAAGAGAAAACTACTTACAGGAAGATACTCGTAATCGTTTCTTCGGAAATGCGAACATCTCCGTTAATCTGGCAAAAGGATTGGATTTGGCCGCTCGCTTTGGTACCGATAGCTATCAATTCAGCTTGCGTCAGGGAATTCCCGTCGCCTCCGTCGAAACGTCCCGTTACCAAGAGGTCGAGCGCAGATTCCAGGAAACCAACCTGGAAGTCACTTTGAGATACAACAATACTTTTGGCCGGTTATCACTCAACGCCCTGGCGGGTGGAAACCGCATGCGCCAGTTGAACCGCTCGACCGACCTGAGTTCTGTCGGTGGTTTGAGCCTGGAAGGTTTCTTTAACATCAGCAACTCGGCCAGCTCTCCGAACATCACTACCGATGAAACAGAAAGAGGCATCAATAGTGTATTCGGTTCTGCTTCATTTGGTTTTGACAACTGGATCTACCTGGATGTCACGGCGCGGAACGACTGGTCTTCCACGTTGCCGGATGACAACAACTCTTATTTCTATCCTTCCGCTTCGTTGAGTTTCGTACTTTCCGAATTGCCCGGGTTCAGCGACATCGGCTTTTTGTCTTTCGCCAAAGTTCGCGCCAGCTACGCGGAGGTGGGCAACGATGCCGATCCTTACCAATTGACGGATGTGTTTGCACCACAGGTACCCAACTTCGGTAGCAATCCGAGATATGCCGTACCTAATGCGCAAAACAACCCGGAACTGAGACCAGAACAAACTTCCGAATACGAAGTGGGCGTTGATTTACGCTTTTTCAATGGTCGTTTAGGGATAGACGCAGCTTACTTTGACCGGACGACTACCGATCAAATCTTCTCCGTACCTTCTTCTTCCGCAACCGGATATACTTCCAGAATTTTGAATGCGGGCGAAATGCGCAACTGGGGATGGGAATTCCAGATAACGGGTACTCCCATTGAAACGGACGACTTCAGCTGGGACATCGGTATCAACGCCTTCCAACAAAACAACGAAGTGGTCGAACTGGCAGAAGGCGTAGAGAGCATCGCACGGGGCGGAACCTGGGCGGCTGACTTACGGATTGCCAAAGGATTCCCCTACATGGCGGTATTCGGACAGGATTACGTATTTGACGATAACGGCAATCGCTTGGTCAACGAAGACGGTAACTATATGTTTACCAGCGAACGGGTTTTCCTAGGTTCGGCAATTGCCGACTGGACCGGTGGTTTCAACACCAGAATTGCTTACAAAGGTCTATTTGCCAGTGCATTGTTCGACTTCCAGGTAGGCGGCATCATCCACTCTACCTCTCTGCAATGGGCCAAGTATTCCGGTATGCATCCGGAGACTGTTGCTTTCAACGACTCGGAGGACACCCGTGCCGAAGGAATGCTATTGCCAGGGGTGAAAGAAAACGGCGCTCCCAACGATATCCGCATCGATCCACAGGGATACTATCAGACCTTCTGGAACCGTGCTGCGCCTAATGTCTACGAAGCCAGCTTCCTGAAATTAAGAGAGCTGCGTTTGGGGTATAGATTGCCAAAGAGCATCATCGATGCTTCTCCATTTACCGATGTGACCATCAGCTTATTTGGCCGGAACCTGGCTATCCTGGCCGCCGATCTTCCGTACCTGGATCCACAGATCATCACCGGTGCCGGAAACGATCAAGGTCTGGAGAATGCCCAGATTCCATCAGTAAGATCTTTCGGAGTTACCCTTCAGATCAAACTGTAATCAAATCTTTTTCTGTTGATTTAATTAGTCAATCGTTATGAAAAATATCTTAAAATATAAATTCATCCTCCTAGCGGGAATATTAATCTTCCCCTTTACCAGTTGTGATGATGTCACCGAACTGAACATCGATCCGAATAACCCGGTAGACGTACCGGCCTCTAACCTGCTGACGCAGGCTGAATACTCATTGAATAACTTGCTGTGGAGCCGTGGTTACAACGCGGAGTGGACCATGCTATTGGTACAACACTGGGCGCAAAACGAGTACGCCGAAGAATCCCGTTACACGGTAGACGGCAATGATTTCAATGGCGAATGGACGACGATGTACGCCAGTGTATTGAACGAATTGAAAATTGCCGGTGAGATGATTGCCGCCGATGAGGGGCTAGCAGCGGGCCGAAAAGCCAATCAATTGGCGATCATCGATATCTTGAAAACACATGCCTACCATAACTTGGCGGACGGCTATGGCGACATTCCGTTTTCGCAGGCACTGAACAGTGTAGAATTTCCCCTGCCGGCCTACGACCGTCAGCAGGATGTGTACAACGGCTTGTTTACCATGCTCGAAAGTGCGGTTAATGCACTGGATGCCTCTCAGGGTTCTTTTGATGCCGGCGACATCATTTACAATGGCGACGTCGCACTTTGGAAAAAGCTGGGTAATTCCCTGTTGATGCGCATGGCAATGCGAGTGGTCGATGTCGATAATGCCACTGCTTCCAAATACCTGAACCAGGCTGCTGCCGGCGCTTTTACCAGCAATGCCGACAATGCGCTTTTCGTATTTTCCGACAATCCCGATTTGGCGAATCCGCTGTACCGGGATAATGTGATCGGCAACCGCGACGATTTTGCCGTTACGGATGTACTGGTAGACAATCTGAAAAGCATGGGCGACCCGCGCCTGGAGAAGTTTGCCAATCCAACACTGACCGGCGACATCATTGGTATGCCTTACGGCTTGACCGATGGCGAAGCCTTTTCTTTGAAATCAACGACTTCCCGTCCGAGTGACCTGGTAAGAGCAGCACAAGCTCCTGCCATCATTATGGACTATGCAGAAGTACAGTTCATCCTTGCCGAAGCTTACCAGCGCGGTATCCTCAACGGTGACGCCGCTGCCGCTTATGCGGAAGGCGTAAAAGCCTCGATGAACTACTGGGGGATCGATGATGATGCCGCCATTCAGGACTACGTCACTGCCAACCCTTATAATACCGACAACTGGAAAGAATCTTTGGGCTGGCAAAAATGGATCGCCTTCTACATGAACGGACCACAAGCTTGGGCAGAGTGGCGCCGGTTGGATTATCCTCAGTTGGCGGTGCCAGCTGCTGCTACCAACGCTGTCATCCCGGTAAGACTGCCTTACCCCATCGATGAACAGACGCGCAACAACGGCTCTTTGAGCGCCGTGACCAGCAATCCCAATGATTTGAACACGAAGTTGTTCTGGGATATGAACTAAGGTGAGAATCTACCTTTCCAATATTTAGTGCAAATGGGTTGTCGTTTCGGTGGCAGCCCATTTGTCTATAAACTGTCGATTGTCAGACGATTGAATGAAAGTTTAGTGCTTATTTTTGTGTCTCAACATTCAAACGGAGAAAATGCGCTTACAACAGTTTGCCTTTGTGTTCATTCTGGGTTCCTTCTGGGCTTGTAGCAATGATCCAGAAGACAGTCCCTCGCCAGAGCCCTCCACTCCTTCTCCCATCAATACCAATATCACCGTCATTCAAGATGACTTTCAGGATACGCCAATGGTGATTGCCGGCAGTGCAGGAAACAACCTGATCGTCTCCTTTGTACGTGAGCTCGACGGCGACTTGCTCGAGTTCACCTCTTCGGATAGGGGACTGCCCATCATCATGCAAGACAGCGAAGGCAATCAGTGGGACGTATTTGGCAATGCGGTCGACGGCCCCCGAAAGGGAGCCCGCCTGGAAGTGGTCAACGCCGGCATGGGTTATTGGTTTGCCTTTAGTTCGATGTATCCCGAAGCGGAAATTTACGCCGGCCCCTCTCCCACTCCCGTCAATGCTGCCGAGCCCGATCGTCCGGAATGGCTGGTGCCCATTGCCTACGTGGCCCAGGCTTCGGGCCTGGATGCCATCCCCGCCATCGACAATCCCAAGTATGTGGAAGCCGATGCCAGAAGTTCGGTCGAAGGTAACTTATACGTAAGAGCCGACGATCTGGTAGTGGGCATCGAAATAGAGGGAAGAAGATTTGCTTTCCCCCACAAGATCCTGGATGTACACGAGATCATCAACGACGAGATCAATGGCAATCCCCTAAGCATTACCTACTGCCCCTTTACCGGAACCGCAAAAATTTGGGATCGGCAACTGGACGGTGAGGTCCATGATTTTGGTGTTTCCGGTTTGCTGTACAACAACAATTTAATGCCCTTCGACCGCAAAACGGAGAGCTTCTGGACCCAACTGGATGCCTGGTGCGTTTTCGGTCCAAATCAAGGGAAACGGCTCCGACAATTGCGCTGCGTCGAAACGACCTGGAAGAACTGGTTGGACCTGAATAACGGCGCCGCCACCCTATTGTCCGATGATACGGGTATCATCCGGGATTACGATGAATTCCCCTACGGAAATTATCGCGAGAGCAACCTGATCACCTATCCGGGAACGACCGTCGATAACCGGCTACACCCCAAGGAGCGGGTACACGCCATCGTCGTAGACGGAAAAGCCAGAGTGTACCGGTTCGGCGAATTTTGAAATACCTCTATGAAAAAGATTGTCGTACAAATTTTAGCGTTGATCCTCCTACCGCTCACGGTCGGTGCCCAAGCCTGCTGTTCGGGCGGCACGCCACTGGCCGGCAATCTCGGTTTAAGACCGGTTTCGGGCGGCAATTTTTACGTGGATCTGACGTACGATTACAATACCCAACGCACGCTCTTGAACGGAAGCAGACTGTTGGCGGACAATCGCAGAGAACGAACGACCCATGCCGTACTGTCCAGAGCAGCATACGGCATCACGGACCGATTTGCAGTGGCGGGCATCCTTTCCTGGATCAATGAAAGAGAAATCGTCAGCGTAGCGGGCAGAACCAATCAGTTTGCTGCAACCGGGATCGGCGATGCCATTTTAATTGCCCAGTACGAAGCCGTTCAACAGGAGTATGAACACCTGCTGCTGGGGGCGGGCGTTAAATTTCCAATGGGCAGGACCGACATTCGCGACCCCGAAACCGGACTTTTGCTCAATCCCGATTTACAACCCGGTTCGGGCTCCTGGGACCTGGTGCTCAGTGCACTCTTCGAAAAACAACACGTACTCAAAGACAACCTGACGCTGATCGCCGAACTGACCGCACGCATGAATACGGAAGCTGATCGCTTCGGAGGCCGGCAAGCCTATCAATTCGGCCGCGAATACCGGGCCAACCTTGGACTCAGAGACCGATACCTGATCGGCGCCCAAATTTTCGACCCGAGTCTCAATGTCTTGTATCGACACACCGAAAAGGACCGGATCGATGGCAATGATGTACCGAATACCGGCGGTCATTGGATCCACATCCTACCCGGTATCAACTGGCAGGCCAGTCCCGCCTTTGCCATCAATGGCTCGGTTTCCATCCCCCTCTACCGCAACCTGACCGGCACCCAACTGACTACGACCAATCGATTCACCCTTACCCTATCTTATCAAAAGACCGGCCGGCCGGCGGTTATACCGGTGGATGCTGATTTTGGCTGGTAGAAAAAGCGCAAGGTCTTAAGAACTGGCAAATCTTCAGATTTGCCAGTTCTTAAGACCTATCTATGAATTCCCATAGACCGAAAAAAACAGGAATTCATAGAAGTTTGCAACATCAATTTGCCGGACCTTTATATCGTCATTATCTTTTACTTAATAACATTTAAATCAAGAACTAATGAAAACAGTAATTTTAGCATTGGTCGCGGTGTTCTCCCTGACCCTTTTCTCTTTCACGCCACACGACAGCAACCCGATCAAAAGACTTAAAAACGGCAATTACCAGCTTCCTCAAAATTTTGCAAGCATCATTTCAAAAGCAGACTTGCAGAAATTGGAAAGCATGACCATCAAAGGTGCTGCTGAGTCTACGGTGATACTTACCAAACGGGATATTCAAGGTGCCAAGTGCGGTCAAATGATTGATAATACGTCGGGGCATGCAGTGTTTAGAGTCTCACCGGCCAAGGATGGGCAAACAGCTGGTCTCCAACAACAAGTTGACAGGATTCTGAAGAAGTATTTATAAGTAAGCATTCGCTTAAAACAGAGCATCTACCCGGTCGGGGAAAGATGCTCTGTTTTTCTACCAAAAAACCGTCTTGCCATGCCATTTCTTACACCCAAAACACAAGAGAAGCTAATTATTCTCAAGTTTTCCATCATCGTACTTCTGATCTGTATTGTGAACGTTAGATCGACCATTGATGGTTTCTATAATCTCTACGGCGACCCGACCGAGGGGTCTGATTTCCAGGAGAGCACATTCTATCGCAATGTGGAAGGCATTCTGAACTATGCCCCGATTAACTTTTTTCTAAGTTATACGGGTTTGGAGTCCGGGTATGGATTTTTTGCGCCCAATGTAGCAAGTGAATTCGTTACCGATTTTGTGCTGAAAGATGAGTGCGGTGAGGTGATCGAAGAGACCGCCTTTGTATCCCTGGAGTGCAAGGAAAGTTTCATTCGAATTGGTAGTGCATATGTGCCCTTTATGGACTATTTGAAAGAAACCGAGGAGTCCAGCCACGAAATTAGCGATGTCATCCTCAAGGGCCTTTCCCTGGACCTGCTCAGGAGCAATATCCGGGCACATGAAATTAAGACGACCTTATACCTTTACCACCACCCCACGTTGGCCGAATTGCGTGCCAACTCGCAAGCCGGCCCGAGGGTAATCCCCGTAAAAACGGTCCACTACCGCCGGGCTGATCTGTGGAAAGATGTCTAACCACTAAAACCAACCAACCAATGAAACTTCAACCTCAATATCAATTCCTCGTTTTTTTTCGGGTTGCAACCGGCCTTTTACTAATGGTACATTTTCTGGCCTTTTACACCGACATCAACCGGCTGTACGGCCCGCACAGCATCCTACCCAGCGATTTCTGCAACCTGTTTGTACCTCAGGGGCTTATCACCAACTACCGGCTTTGGACCTATTTGGAAATCGACCCCACAATATATCAACAGGGCTTCAATGTTTTGTACCTGCTTACAGCTGCCTTTTTGACCGTGGGGTTCCTGACCCGCTTTTCCGCACTGGGAATGATTATTTTGCACATAGCCCTGATCAAGAACAATACCTTTTTCAATTACGGCGTAGATCATTTCACCAGTATTGCGCTTTGGTATCTGTTCTTCTTTCCATCCGGCGTCCGATATTCTTTGGATTACCGTCTTTTCCCGGGCTGGATAGACAGGTTCCACAATCCATCTAATCTGCGATTGTACCGCATTGGATTGCAAATCCAAGTCGCCCTGGTGTATGGTTTTTCCGGCTTCGACAAGATGCTGGGTTTTAACTGGTGGAACGGCGAGTCTATCTGGAAAGCGCTCACGCTGCCCTACGCCAATCTGGATTTTAATCTGAATTTTGATTGGCTGGCAGCTTATCCTGCCATCCCCTTGATCCTGGGCTTGGGTGTAGTCATGCTGGAACTGCTTTACCCCTTGATTTTTATCAAGCCCTTGCGCAAGCCCATTTTGTACGGCATTATATTGATGCACATTGGCATTGCCATCAGTATAAATCTGTACTTCTTTTCCACCATCATGATCATTTTGAATCTCGCCGCTTTTTTTGACTTCGAGACCTTGTCCAAGCAAAGTAGCAGCGATCAGCAAGTTTCCGTGAAGCTCAGCTATTGACTCCGATCATTCCGCATCCAGCTGGAAAAAAACGCCTAGGTTAATACTGGGAGCCGCCAGGATGTTCTTGGCAAAAAAGACACCTCCCGCTGAGGCCGAAAAGCCCCATTGCTGAACCATGTAGTTAACCTCCGGGATGATGGCAAAATACGTTAGGCGATTACCAAAAATGGAAGAACTACCGGTAATACCTTCAGACGCGTTTGCTCCGAAGGGCTGAACCTGCGTCCATTTGAGGGCAAGCGCCCAGTTTTCGGTGGGTGTCCACCCCAGTTCTCCGGCCCACACGAAGGCGTCGTCGTAATCAACGGTTACCAGGCCACTCGTATATTCCAGATCGGCGGTACCACGCCACTGATATCCCACCGATAGATTGGCGTAAAACGGCTTGGGATAGAAGGAATGCGAAGCGTGGAGCATCCCAATTGCGCCCCATGCGCCGTCGCCGGCTTGCAGCAGCTCGGTATCTCCGCCGACGTTCTGGCCGGTGGGCAATTTCAGTTGAGTGGAGGCAGCCAAAACAATGGGACCGTCATTGATGATCCCGTACTTTAGTCCCAGCTGGATTTCTCCCAGGCCATTGAATTCATCGCCGGGGATGACTGCTCCATCGACGCGGCTTTCCAGTTCATTGATCGTACTTCGGACAAACAACTGAGCATTGAGCAGAGCCGTCAGTCGATCCGTCAGACCGTATTCACCGTAGAACACCGTGCTGTATACGGAGGTGGTAGTAATATCAATGCGGTCACCGTCGGGGTTAAAAAATTGATCGGCACGGATGGCGCTCTGATTAAGCTTGAAATATCCGGCATTCTGATCCTGGGTCCAGCCGCTTTGAGCCTGGGTTAGAGGCATTATGATAGATATGAATAGAACAAAAAGCAGTATTCGTTTCATCAAAAATAAGTTTTGCGGGTTTACTGAAAGTTAGCGGTTCCAAATGGTACCCGGAAGGGTTGACAATAGATCAGGACATGGTCAAATTCATCCGGATCTACGTTGGCTGGAATGGGATAGCTTTGCGCACCTGACTGAGCCTTCAGCTCTCCCAGGCTTACCCCGCCACTGACATTGGTAGCATTGGGACTGATGTAGACGAATAGTCCCGGTCCACTTTGCGAGCGGAAGTCGGTTTCAAATACCACCATCGATTCATCAGCAGTACGTTCGATAGTGGCCGTTCCCTCCACGCTGTATCCATTAAGACCGCGGAAGGTTCCACTGCGAGACAGCGACTCGCCTCCCACCATCAAGGAAATGGGTAAGCTGCTCAGTCCCTCAGACGATGCGATGATCTGGGTAGCGCCGTTGGCCAGAGCCGTCACCAGTCCGTTGTCATCAACAGAACAGATGTCGGAATCGGTACTTAACCAGGAAACTACCTTATCGGTTAATAACATCCCATTGGCGTTGCTTAGCTCCACTTCAAGTTGCAGGGTTTCGCCGATGGATAGGTTCGTTTCACTGGTAGTGGTAATGGTGATGGAAGCGAGGGCTTCGGGGTCGATCGAAACCGTCACCAGGATGGAATCCTCGAGGGTTTCCGTAAACACATCAATCCACACCTGCCCTACGGAAACGGCCGTCAGCAGACCGTCAGGTTCCACTGTAGCAATCGAAGGGTTGCGGCTGCTCCAGTTCACCAATCTATCCAATGTGCTTCCGTCGGTGGCAATTACCTGGGCCGAGAGTTGTTGACTCTCCTCTTCCAGAAGAACGAGGGATGCATGGCTGAGTTGTAGTAGAGAAGGCGCAGGCCCGAGGGGCTCGTCGACAAAATCAGTGCCGATACAGCTGCCTAGGGCCAGTAGTATCAAAAAGAAAAAATAGGTGTTTTGTTTCATATGGAATAGAATAATATTGCTGAATGTCCACAAAATTAAGGTATGCCTCTTGGCCGAACCGTCTTCTAAAGTACAAAGTGTGCCCCTCAAAATGACAATGGCATTTTAGCCCTCTTGAGATAGGGGCTTGGCCTTTCAAATTTCGCTTACTCTTAATAAATTGCAATTACGCTATCGACCGGCACTTTGTTCCAACTCTTTCTTAAATTTTCGAATATGTTCACCCTAGTCCGACTGTTGTTCCTGCCATTGATGCTTTTGTATCCGGGCCAACGTGTCATTTCCCAAAGTCGCTTAGTGGAAATATGTAACAATAGTCTTGATGATGACAATGACGGACGCATCGACCTCAACGATCAGGATTGTGATTGCCCGCTCCTGGAAACTACTTCTTTGCTCCCAAATCATTCCTTTGAAGCGCAGGACTGTTGCCCCTCTACTCATTCGATGGTGGTTTGTGCGACGGGATGGCTTCCGGCATCCGCCACTACGCCCGACTATTTTCATCCTTGCGACTGGATGGCGAATGGGGCCTTACCCATCCCCATGCCCATTCCTGATGGCGAAGGTTTTATCGGAATCATCGACGGTAGTTTCAGCAGTGACCCCAATCCAGATTGGAAGGAATACATTGGTGCGTGCCTCGAAGATTCGCTACAAATCGATTCGATATACAGGCTCCGGATACACGTGGGATTTCTAAGTCGGCGGACTTCTCCGGCAACCGATATCGTCGTTTACGGTACTGGCGATTGTACGAATTTGCCCTTTGGAGAAGGCGACACCAAATTTGGGTGCCCAACCAACGGACCGGGATGGGTCCGGCTTGGTTCGGTTTCCGTTGCCGGTCAAAATGAGTGGAAACCATACGAATTCCTATTTACCGTGAACAGTAACATCACCGGCATCATCATCGGTCCGAACTGCGCACACCGCAGTCTTTCCAACGACCCCTATTACCTGCTCGATAAAGTAGTATTGGCAAAAGACAGCGACTTCGAAGTTGACATCAAAGCGAACGGAACGGCCTGCGACCCTGATCTAACTTTCCGTATTCCCCATCGGAGCGACTTCAGCTACCAATGGTACAAAAATGGAGTGGCCATCATTGGCGCAACGGATGCAGTGCTCCACCGACCACCGGGACCAGGCCAGTACCAGGTCAAGGTCGAAAATGCAGAAGGATGCCAGGTCTCCGCCCCTTTCAATCATAGCATCCCCTTCCAAACCACCCGATTGGATCGGCTTATCTGCCCCGGGGAAGCCCTGGTCTGGAACGACCGAACCCTTTCGGCTGCCGGCACCTACCGGGACACCTTCAAGGCCATCAACAATTGTGACAGCATCGTCCAGGTCGATCTTCGCCTGGAGGAAAACATCGAATCCCGGGTATCGGTCAAGATTTTTCCTTTTGAGAGCTATCAGATCGGATCTTTCCGGTTTGATGCGCCCGGCGATTACGTACAAACGATTCCATCGGCAGTTGGTTGCGACAGTACGGTCCTTCTAAATATCTCTCATTATTCCGTCCACATCCCAAATGTATTTTCTCCCAACGGAGATGGGGTCAACGACATCTTCTCCATCAGAGGCACCCAAGACCTGAGGTCCGTTGCCTCCCTAAAGATCTTCGATCGATGGGGAAATTTGGTTTTTAACAGTGTCGATCTGGCTCAAAATGCCGGGTGGAACGGAGAGGCCGGAGGAAAAGCTGCACCGGCTGCAGTATATGTTTACGCGGCAACATTACTAATGGACGATGGGTTGGTCAGAACGGTTTCGGGGACCGTGACTTTAATTAGATAGCAGTTTTTTGGTATTTTGAATACTAAAAGCACTAAAAGCCAAATATGTTGAACTTACGTTTTATCCAAGCACTACATTTACTTATCCCGGTACTTTTGACCGGGACTTGGACATTCGCACAAACTAAAAACCAACCTAAGCCCAACCTGGCAAATGTCAAGTACGGCACCCACGAGCGAAATGTTCTGGACATTTGGTTTGCGGATACCACTAAAACCACTCCGCTGGCCATTTACATCCACGGAGGTGGCTTTGTCAATGGAAGCAAGGAAAGGCTAAATGCGACTGTGCTCAGGGGATTGCTGGAATCCGGTATTTCAGTTGCTTCCATCAACTATCGTTTCCTTTCTCATGCTCCGCTACCCGCTGCCCATTACGATGCGCTGCGTGCTTTACAATTTATCCGGACAAAGGCAGAAGAATGGAAAATCGACAAAGTAAGAATAGCTGCTTTTGGAGGCTCTGCCGGAGCACAATTAAGCATGTGGTTGGCTTTCAGTGATGAAATGGCAAATCCCGATGCAACAGATCCCGTTGAGAGGGAGTCATCTCGCCTGTATTGTGTGGCAAGTTCCGGCGGGCAGACCACCATGAATATGGACTTATGGAAAAAGTGGATTCCGGGGTTTCAAAAATTATACATGACAAAAGAACAGGTCTACGGAAACTTGACCGATGAGGAATACCACAAAAAGGTGGAAGAGATTTCTGCGCTATCGATCGTATCCAGTGATGATCCGCCAATCTTTATGAGTTATAGCATGGAACCGGATGCCGCCATCCCATCCGACCCTAAAAAAGCAAGGGGATGGAAAATTCATCACGTTGTCTTTGGCATCAAGCTGAAGGAAAAAATGGAGAAATTGGGGGTGGAAGCGGATTTGAAATACCCGGATGCCGATTCAAAATACAACGGCAATGTAGATTTTTTGAAATCTAAACTACTTCATTAAAGCTGCTCAAAAGACAATTCAACTATGGACCGGATCATCTGGATATTGGCATTGAATTTCGTGGCCCTCACCACCGCTGCTCAGCAAACCAATTTTATCGTTATCATGGTCGATGACATGGGTTACGCGGGCGTGAGCTGTTTTGGGAACCCCTATTTCAAAACGCCCGAAATCGACCGCCTGGCAGCAGAAGGCATGCGCTTGACGGACTTTCACTCGTCGGGCACGGTCTGCTCCCCGACGAGGGCGGGGTTGTTAACGGGGCGTTACCAACAGCGAAGCGGCATCGAGGCCGTTATTCATCCCGTGGCCGACCACCCGGAACACAAAAAGGGATTGGCTACCGGGGAAATGACCTTTGCGGAAATACTTCAGGATGCCGGTTATGTCACGGGTTTGATTGGCAAATGGCACTTGGGTTATCCCGTTAATTCCGATGATTTCCATCCCGATAATCACGGCTTCGACGAATTCATTGGTTACCATAGTGGCAATATTGACTTTGTCAGCCACATCGGCGACCATAACCAACACGATTGGTGGCATGACCGGGAGGAGACCGAGGAGGAGGGCTACACGACGTTTCTGATCAATGAATACTCCCTCGACTTTGTCCGTCGGCACGCCAATCAGGATCGCCCCTTTTGTCTGTACATCGCCCACGAGTCCATTCATAACCCGGTACAGGTACCTGGTGATCCGGTTCGGCGCACAACGGATCACTGGGATCGTTGGAAATGGAGGGAAGTCAGTGAGGCGGAGCGCATCGACAAATTCAAAGGCATGACCCTGCCCATTGACGAAGGCGTTGGAGCACTTCGGAAGGCCCTTACCGAGCTGGGCATTGCAGAAAACACCGTGGTCCTTTTCTTTTCTGACAATGGCCCCTCAGCCGACTTCCCTTCGGGCCATCCACAACTACGTGGCGGCAAGGGAAGTGTCTACGAAGGAGGCCATAAAGTGCCTGCCATAGCCTGGTGGCCATCAAAAATTCCGGAGGGGTCGGTGTCGGATGAACCATTGATCAGCATTGATGTAATGCCCACCCTATTGGGAATTGCCGGCATCAGACATCCTTCTTCCGAATTCGACGGAGTGGATTTTTCTCCCCTCTTGCTCAACAATGAAACTTTGAATCAGCGGCCCTTGTTTTGGGCATCTTTATCCAATCAGGGAGGACGAAGCGAAGCAATGCGAAAAGACGATTGGAAATTGGTCGTCAAACACCCCAAGGCCACACCCGGAACCTTTGACAAT
>JANQRV010000328.1 GCA_028284395.1 Saprospiraceae bacterium | reverse complement strand
ATCAACCACTTTTCTACGCAGGGTAGTGCGGGTGGTCCGGTTGGGATGCTGAACGTGTCATTTATCGAAGATGTGGATTTAGCTACTTCCGCCTTTAGTGCCCGGTATGACAATCCGCTTTCCGGCGTCCTTCAGTTCAACCAACGCGTGGGCAACACACGGGAGGGCCGGGCCAATATCCGCATCTCGGCCAGTGAGGCTGCAATAACGGGGGAGGGGCCACTATTTCGAAAGGGAGATGCGCCGGCTAAAACGAGCTTTATCGGATCGGTCAGGCGAAGCTACTTACAGTTGTTGTTCGAAGCCATTGATTTGCCCATTTTGCCAGACTACTGGGATTATCAGTTCAAGATCACCCACCAGTTGGGTGAATACAATCAAATCAATTTGTTGGGGTTAGGGTCCATCGATGATTTTCGGGTGAATGTGCCCGACGATTTTGACGCACAACAACAAGCGCTCCTGGAACAGGTTCCCGTCATCCAGCAGCGGTCGAATACGACGGGACTAAGTTGGAAAAACCGGTTCAAAGATGGTACCGGCTCCATGCTGACAACACTTAGTATGAACACGTTGAAAAATGACTTCACGCGCTATGCCGATAACGTCGCAGAAACGGGGGCCTTCTTCACCAATGACTCCCGGGAAACGGAGATCAAACTGCGCTATGAGCAAACCCGTTATCTGGGAGATTGGATTGTGACGGGAGGGTTCAGCATCCAGCAAGCCATGTTCAAAAACAATTCCATAAATCTGATCGACGACATACAATTCCAATCCAACATCGATTTTGTGAAATATGGATTGTTTGTACAGGCATCTACCAGCCTGGCCAATAACCGACTTGACATCTCATTTGGACTTCGATCGGACGCTAATACCTTTACCACCCAAGAGAATCAACTGGTAGAAACGCTGTCTCCCCGGTTTTCCTTCAGTTATGGCCTGAATGCCACCAAGACCTGGAAATTCAACGGCAGTATCGGCCGCTATTTTAAGATACCACCCTATACGGTTTTGGGTTTCCGGGACAATGAAGGCATATTGGTGAATGAAGATACAGAATACATTCGCAGCGACCACTTTGTGGTGGGTATCGAGCACCAGTTAAGTGAATCGGCCCGAATTACAGTAGAAGGGTTTTACAAAAAATACGTAAACTATCCCGTTTCTCTGTTAGATAACGTGTCTTTGGCGAATAAGGGGGGAGGATTTGAAGTGCTCGGCAATGAAGCGGTTGCAAGCAATGGTGAGGGACGCACCTACGGAGTAGAGTTCCTCTTCCAGCAACAATTTACCAAGCGATTCTACGGCATCCTGGCCTATACGCTCTTTAAAAGTGAGTTCAGCAATTTGGATGGTGTATTTCGCCCCTCGGCGTGGGACAGCCGCCATTTGTTGAGTTTTACCGGTGGTTACAAGTTTAACAACAACTGGGAAGTAAGTGTCCGCTACCGATTCGCCGGTAAAACACCTTTCGCGCCGGTAGATGAAGCCCGAACCCTGGAGAACTATCCCGCCGTTCTCTTCGATTTCGATCAATTGGGAGACAGTCGCCTAGATCCCTTCAGCGTAGCCGACATCCGCATCGATAAGAAATGGAATTTCAAGCGTTTTGCTCTGGATATATTCCTGGAAGCGGAAAATGTCTTTGGCGCAGCCATTCCCGAACCTCAACAATTTGGATTGAACCGGGATGCCTCCGGTAATTTGATTTCGCCGAGAGCATTGGTGCCCGTAGCAGCACAGGATGGACAGGTCATTCCGACTCTGGGCATCGTCATTGATTTCTAAAAGCCAGCTGAACCGGGCTTGAATACAACGCCATCACTCGTGGCGAATGGCTTTGATGGGATTAGCCCTTGCTGTTTTTATCACCTGGTAACTTAGAGAAGCAAGGGCGATCCCTAAACTGATGAGAATGGCGAAAACAAACAGCGTATAGTTGACTTCGGTACGATAAGAAAATTGATCCAGCCAGCCGTTGAGTACCCACCAGGCAAGGGGAAGGGCTATCAGGTTTGCGATGAGCACCAACAAGAAAAAGCTGCTGCATAACAAGACATAGATGTTCATTACCGAAGCGCCTAAAACTTTCCGGATGCCGATTTCCTTCACCCGGTAGGTTGAGATGATAGCGATAAGGCCGTACAACCCAAGACCTGCTATAAAAATAGCCAGCCCGCCAAAGAAAGTGATCAGCCGCGAAAACTGCAAGTCGCTTTCATATTGTAAGTTTAAGTTGTCATCGAGAAAAGAAAAATGGAAGGGTAGATCGGGAGCAATTTGTATCCAGTCTCTTTGCAGTGCAGCAATGAGCTGGTCGATGTCGTCGACCGATCGAATTCGTAAAATGATGTTTTGCATCCGCGTTCTGGGCACGGTGATCACCACTGGTTCAATCGGATCGTGTAGCGAGTGCAGGTGAAAATCTTTCACTACGCCGATCACTTCTCCATTTATGTTGGTATTGACCTGTAGTCCCTGACCCAAAGCTTCTTCCCAACCAAATGCTCGCAGGGCCGATTCATTAATAATGATACCAGTGACGGTATCGCTGGGATGAGAATAGGAAAAATCTCGTCCCTCAATGACTTCTATTCCAATAGTGGAACAGTAATCGAAATAGCCGCCCATCCAATGCATGGCAATTCCTTCATCCGCACCGGCAGGTGTGATCGGTACCGAACCGTAATCGCCATTAATGACGTCTCCGGCCGTTACGCTTACCACCTGGGGATGACGACTGAACAATTGTTTCCCCAGTTGGTATCGCTCCATAAAGTCATCCGTTCTCATTTGCAGGGAAATGACGTGCTCCCGGTCAAATCCCAGGTCTTTATTTCGGATAAACTCCATCTGTTTGGATACCAATAAACTGGAAACGATTAAGCCGGTCGTAATGGTGAATTGCAATACGACCAGGACTTTGCGGATGTTCATTTCCACTGCGCTCGACTTAATCTTCCCCTTTAAAACGTGGAGGGGTTTGAAACTCGACATCAAAATAGCGGGATATATTGCCGATAGGATACCCAATGCAAAAGTTCCTCCCACTAAGAGGGGAATCAGGATCAAATAATCTTGGTATTTGAAAGTAAGTTGCCAATTCAGATAATTAAAAAGTGGGATGCGGGAAAACTCAAAGATCAACAAGGCCAAAAGTACGCTGATCATCGAAATAGCTAGTGCTTCACTTGTAAATTGAAGGATCAACTGACCTTTCCGAGCACCCACAACTTTTCTAATCCCTACTTCCCCTGCCCGGCGGATAGAACGAGCCGTACTAATATTCATAAAGTTAAATCCTGCTATCAAAAGGATCAAAAAAGCGATCGACAATAGGCCATAAGTATAGGTAAGGCTGCCGTGTTTATGTTCTCCGGAATTCATCATATCCTGTGAATGGAAATAAACATCAGACAGCGGTTGCAAATGGTAAGAGGCCCTTACCGGACGTTCGTTGAACATATGGCGTGCGGCAAAGTCGACCAACTTTTGATCGAATACAAGTGGATCGACTCCTTCTTTCAGCAATACATAGGCATGAAAAGATATCCATCCCCAACTTTCGAGCGTGACCGGATAACCGTAGGGTACTCTAAATGTTTCAAAAGAGATCAGAAAATCAAAATCCAAATGTGTCTTTCGGGGACTTTCTTCCAGGATTCCGGTCACTCTCAAGGAGGTTCCCTCATTCATTAAAATGCTTTTTCCCATTGGATCTTCCTTGCCGAAATACTTTTCCGACATTTCGGGAGTCAAAACGATGCTGTTGGGTTCGGACAGAGCTGTGGTGGGGTTTCCCTTGGCCAGTGGAAAAGAGAAAAGGTGGAAAAAGTCCCGGTCGGCATAGATGACATCATTTTCATAATACTGGTTGGCACCGGATTTGAAAACCACGTTCTCTGCATAACGCAGCCGCACCGCTTTTTCTACCTCCGGATACTCTGCCGCCAAGGTCGGTGCAAAAGGAGGACCTACCGTCGCCAAAAGTCGACCGGTTTCACTGTGCGGTCTTTCGTCATTGATGAGCCGGTATACCCGGTCTCCAAATTCAAAGGAGGCATCGACCTGTAATTCACGGTGTACGTACAAAAGGATGACCAGGGCACTTACAAAGCCCAGACTCAGGCCAATGATATTGATGGCAGCACTTATTTTGTCTTTTTTTAGATTGCGAAAACCTATTTTTAAATAGTTCCTTAACATATCGGGTGAGATCAATTTGAAATAATCAAAACGAAAATCCTTGACGACCGACGGGCGGAACAGTTTCATCACTTCTTTCCGATACCTCCACCGGGCATATTTGCCTCCCCGTTCTTCCGTATCCTGCTTCAGGTTTTCCTCCAGATCACCTGCCAGCTCCTCATAAAAGTCGGAATGACAGAACCATTTGAAAAACTGGTGGAAGTATTTGGGTGGCTTGATGTTTTTCATCGTACTTACACGGTTTTAAGGGAAAAAT
>JANQRV010000262.1 GCA_028284395.1 Saprospiraceae bacterium | reverse complement strand
AAGAGTTGCGAGGATTGTTGTAAAATTTTTCATCGTAAGGACTTTAATGGATTCGTTGTTGATTACGAATACAAAAGTATCCTAAAACCTTCCTCACGGATCTGATTTTCGATTTTTGGCAGATTTGTTTCGGTTTTTGGTCAAAACGTTAGACCTTCTTAATCACCCAGGAAATCTTCACTTACTGCAGCCGCTTTTCTGCCGATTCCCAGACGTGGACGTACCATACTGACCACTCTGAAGAAAGCAGGGATCAAAGCAGCAAAAGTAGTGATCCAGGCAATACTTACGTTGAATAATTGTCGTTGAGTAACGAAAATGAAGGCAATAATAACCAGTACAAAGGTTATAAGAGGGGTGCGAATGTTATCCCAGCTATTTACTTGGTTTCTCTTCCAGGTCTCAATGACCGCAGAAGACTCGGCCGTCATGACAAAGTCAGCAAAACTCTTGTTCAGTAAACGGTATTGATTAGAACTTACCAATCCCTTTCGCATGAGCAGTCGAACCACTCTTGCGTCCTTGTGCGGCACAAAATTATTTCGAGCCAGATGGATCAAAGTTATTTTCTCGTCAATAGAGCAGGTTGACCAAATAGATTCGTAATAAGCTTCTGAACGGAGAAGAATTTCATCGATAAGTACTTCGTCATTGATGAAGTCCCTCTGGACATCGAATTTTTTGAGTATATCCAAACCGATGCTTTGTAGAAAAGAGGTATGCTTACATTCATCTACCAAAGTATTAACCCTGCGATAGTCTCGTTCCTTCAGTTGATGGATGTCAGGGTATCTCGATTCGATGGCGGCCATGAAGTAGGTATCATCAGTATGAATCCGGTGATATATCTTTGTAAAAGAACTCAGCAGCATTGTCCACCGGTTTAGATAGTTCTTGTCGACAATAATTTCAGGGGCAGCAACCTCATCTGCCTTTTCAACACCTTCTAACTCTTTTGCCGGTCGCAATCTGGTCAATCTCGGTACTGCAAGTGTCGGATCGATCGTAGTAATCAACAAAACCAATTTATCATGCTTGTTGATGAGACTTTCCAGGAGCTCCAGAATCGCACTATTCCACAATATCTCATCAAACCTAAGATCAAAATGGTCTACGACAATCACCTTATAGGGCAGTCCATTTTCATCGGCGAGTTTGCAGTGCTTCATAAGCTCTTCAGGCCGAGAAACCTCCCGAAGGTCCAGACGATGGTATCGGTCTTCGATGTTATTGACAACCCGGCTTTTTCCCGAGTTGGGTTGGCCAATGTAAATGGTGTTTTGATTAACCGATAACAAGGGAGAGGTCTCATTTTGAGACATCATCGGAACACTTAAACTAATGCCAAAGACCTTATGAATAAAGTTAGTCATCAGCAGATAGAGCAGAGCCAAAACGGCGATCATCCCGAGAATCCACAGTAGGGAATTGGGTTCTGCCAGAGGTGCAAAATTACTAACAATTCCCAGATGTTCACTGTCAAATAAGAGGAAACTGGTTCCCGGGGCCAACAACCACCGTTTCCAATTCCAAGATTTATCGACTGCATTCTCCTGGTGTAATTCCCAATTCCGAAAATCTACAATTCTGGCACGCCCCCTGAGGAAGCCAAGTAAATCGTGGACTTCAGAAGAGAAGGTCGGCGGAATTTCCCCAAGTAATGTTAGAACCTGTTCTCGTTGTAGGCCTACCGGCCCAAAGAGTGAATCCTGCCATTCCCTGGATAATCTATTTTTCAAAAAAGAGGGCTTCTGCGGAGTAAATTCTCCTCTTTCAACCAGGTCAGTAACTAGGAAGGTAGAATAGAAAAAGTCACTGTAAATATCTTTACTCTGGTGCATGGCCAGCCTCTGCTGTCTTAGATATTCTCGGTTGTCTGCCATCATTACCCGGTCATCCACTGCTGCATTTACTCGTGCCTCCCGCTCTTGAATCCCTCGGAACAAACTGTGCTGACCACTTTTTACCAGGATTTCCTTTTCAGCGTCATAAGATATCTTAAATAAGGCAATGGCAGGCAGTATACTGGTCATAAGGAAAAAAGCCACCCCACTAAAAGCAAATCGAGCGTAGTAATTTGGAAATTTTTTGGTGCTGATCCAGGTTGTAATAGGTTCAAAGTTAAGAATCAGCCCAATCGTTAGGCCCAAAACACCATAGGCACCAAAATACCATCCAATCCAATGAAGAAATAAGAACCCGATTAAAAGGCCACTGACCCCGAAGACCCATCGTACATTTTGTTCTCGAGTAGGTAATTTGCTCGTGATATAGCCTACCAGACGACTGGTATTTCCTTGCGCGGCATCGTCGAGGACTGCCCGGCGAAAATACATGGCCGTTCCGATGGCGGTAAAAAGGGTAAGGACGATGGCGGTCAGCAAATTGGCATCGGCACTAAGGTGAAATATCGCTGCATAATAGAGTCCGGCAAGTCCTGAGATCAACGTACTGTATCTTCGATATTTTCCATCGTTTTCTTCCCTGGGCCAAAACCAAGTGAGGATCTTAAAGTATCGAAAGAATAGATAGAAAAGTAAAATCATTAAAAAGGAAAGCACCATTACCGTATAGAGAGAAAAAGCACTCGACATGGCATTTAGTTCCGAAGAACGTACTTTCCATAAATCGGCAAAAGTAATCAAGGTCCAATTCGGAATATGATCGAATGGTTTGACGTGTAACCGATGCTCTCGTCCTAGATAATCGACTGTCAGCGTTTTTTCAACCCTGGAGAAAACTGCTGATGCCAATCCACTCGGGTCATTGCATTCCACAAAAAAATTCTCTTGCATATTCTTTTTCTGAGAACTATGGAATAAGACCAGACCTTCTTCATTGACTACGCAAAACCCCGTTCCTTTGGGCATAACGGGATTGACCAGCGACATAAAATTGAGTGTCATCATATTGACCGGCTCTGGGTTTACTGTATCAGGTATACTCAGGACGGCGATATTCTCTCCGGTTGTAATTGAAATAATCGGTTCGATGTAAAACGGTTGATTGTCTAATTTCCAATAATGTCCATCCAAGATTCGCCGAAAGTACTGTCGATGACCAACCTGAACTAAGGGGGTAACTTCCTTCAGGGTGCTTAGTTTACGAGTTTGCATCCCGCTGGAATCAATCCAGGCAAAAAACTTGAACAATGGATAGGGCAAATCATTGACTTCGTCAGCATTGAAGATCAGTCGATCAGTTGAAAAGATCTCAGGGACAGTAAATCCTGTGACAGGTATCGTATCTAGTTCTTTATCTTTGGCGATGTTCTCCGCGCGAATCTCGGCGTTAACACGTTGGCGGTTAATGGTAAATTTTTCGTTGAGTTGATGGAATTGCTCAATAGCATCACCTACCTCTTGATATAGATTCCGCTCCATGTTTTCAGCCAATGGTTTCAAAGCGCCATCCATTTCTTCGAGATCACTACGGTCCGAGTAGTACGAGAGTAGCCAAAAGGTTAATACGCCCGAAAGAACGAAAATCGAGAAAATTGTCATAATGACATCAGACCTTTTCAACTCTTCTCGCTCTCCAATAAAATTCAACTTGATTAATGGAATGCTGAATAGAACCAAAAAGAAGATAAAGGTCCATTGGGAAATAAAGAACCGGGAAATTGCTCTGGCATCGGCGTTCAAACGACTGGCATCAACTAAACCAACCAACATCCATTCCATGACAGTTGTTTCATCTCCCTTCTGTTGTCCCATCAAAGCGATGCGTACCGGTTGAACGAACAATTTGTAGGCATTGTTACCCCAGACCACATCTTCGTGGTAACTTGACCACGTCTCCTTTAAGTTACTGGTTAAAGAATCGAGTCGATTGACTCGAAAAGAACTCTGGTCAGCTTGATAGACGACTCTTCCGGCCTCCCCTCCTTCCGTCGAGTGCTCAATCAACAGGATGTTATCAAAGATGTCTGATTTGAGAAAAGGGGAAATAATATCCGTTAGGTTGGCCGCCATTTTCAAATCAACCGTATAAGTATAATCGTCCTTCGAATTGTATCTGGTCTTTTGTCTCGGCAACCTTTTCCCCAGATAATTCATATGGATTACATAACCGTCATTTTCTAATCCAAGTTGATAATCGATTGTTGAGGATAGATTCGTGATGCTATCCGGAAATCGTTCGGTACCCAGACATACGTTGCCTCCGCGATAAGACAAATAGCGGATGCGTTTCATCTGATTCTGAATAAATCCTTCGGCAATATCCTTTTGCAAACAATCACCTTTCTGCAAACCACGGAATTCTCGTTCGGACCCCGCATGTCCTTGCTCGACAATCATTTGAAAAATAGACTTATCTCGATTGATGAAGTTTTTGTCTAGTTGCCCCTTATAGCTTTCGATAATTTTTGTAATATTTTCGCTCATATCGCTGAGCAAACGAAGGTTTCTATTGGTAAAATAGCCTTCTCGAAACGGTATGTAATTGAACCAGTAGTACCCGACCAGAACCAATAATATGATAAAGGTGATTAACAAATACCTAAATGTGCTAGGTGCTTTAGGTGACGATCTCATAGTCTTCTCCTGTAGTTTTAAGTAGCTAACGTTGGGCGATGCCTAAATTAGCCCATTTATCAACAGGAAACAAGGTTTTATCTTTTCCCTAACAGTCAAGCAACCCTATCCTGACTTTGAAAGCGATTTTCTATTTTTAAGTATTCCATCAAACTAAACAACCCATACCATGCACAAGACTTTGCTAATCCTTGGCATAACTCTCAGTATCTTGTCGTGCGAGCACAGGCCGAATGAAAATGGACGGGATAAAACGCCTCCCAACTTCCTGTTTTGTATTGCGGATGATTGGAGTTATCCTCACGCCGGAGCCTACGGTGATGTCGTAGTACGTACCCCTAACTTCGATCGAATTGCTCGAGATGGCATCCTATTTACCAATGCTCGAACAGCTTCCCCTTCTTGTTCCCCATCGAGAGCCGCGATCTTGACCGGTCAAGAGATGTGGCGACTTGAAGAAGGCGGCCTGCTCTTTGGCGCGCTACCAAACAAATTTCCAGTCTACACGCACCTATTGGAAGACCACGGATACAAGGTTGGTTTTACGGGTAAGTCGTATGGTCCGGCTGATTTAAAAAGAGGTGGCTGGACGAAGAACCCAACTGGAACTGGCTACCAAGCGTTAGAGCTGGAAGCCCCCGATGGCATCCGCGCAACAGACTATGCGGGCAATTTCGCTGCTTTTTTAGAACAAATTGATGACACTAATCCCTTTTGTTTCTGGTATGGAGCCTCCGAACCACATCGTCGATACCAATATGGCATTGGAGCTGCGAACGGTTTCGATCTGAAGAATATAAAAATACCTGATTTTTTACCCGATACGGAGGAAACGCGCAACGATGTCGCGGACTATTATTTTGAAATAGAGTGGTTTGATCGTCATTTAGGCAAGATGATGCAACTACTCGCAGAAAGAGGATTACTGGAAAATACAGTCATTGTTGTTACCTCCGATAATGGAATGCCATTTCCCAGGGCCAAATCCAATTTGTACAATTATGGGGATCAGATTCCGTTGGCCATCCGTTGGGGATCAGGGGCCTTAAAAGTTCGATTTACTGACCAGCCGGTATCCTTAACTGATATCGCCCCCACTTTTCTGGAGCTGGCAGGCCTGGAGATCCCGGAACCCATGACGGGCCGAAGCTTAGCACCACTTTTACTTGGAGTAACAGATGAACCACCAAGAGAATTTGTCGTCACCGCATTAGAGCGCCATACCATTGCCCGCCCTGAAAATAAAGGCTACCCGATGCGTGCTATACACACCAGAGATATGACCTATATTCATAATTTCGAACCAACCCGTTGGCCGATGGGCGATCCCGATTTTGATGCCTGGCCACAAGGTATCTATGGGGACATTGATGGTGGAGCCTCTAAAACCTTATTTCTCAAAAACCCTGATCAATGGCCCAAATTGTTTAAACTCTCCTTCGGAAAGAGGATTGCAGAAGAATTATACGATGATCGGAGAGACCCCTTTCAGATGGAAAACCTAGCTGTTGATCCAGAATGGCAAGCCGAAAAAGAAGCTCTCAAAAGAATGTTATTCACCTATTTGAAACAAACGAAAGATCCCAGAATATTAGGATTGTCACCTTGGGATGAATATCCTTTTGCCGGTGGACCGGGTTGGAGATGGGAAGAATAAAAAAAGCAGATCTTCAATGAGACCTGCCGACAGTTTTTGTTTTTATGTAGTCTGCAAAATCAATTATCTGTTAGAGTATAAGTAATTGTCAAGGTTGTTGCTTGGTCAAAGTCGATGCTTGCTACCGCATTTTCATCATCGCTCAACTGCAAGTTGTAGGTTAGTTGATGACCGAAGTTCTCTCCGTTTTCCGTATAACAACTGCCGATCCCGCCGATCAAATCTGTCGCTGTGTTTTCCAACTTT
>JANQRV010000261.1 GCA_028284395.1 Saprospiraceae bacterium | reverse complement strand
AAGAGTTGCGAGGATTGTTGTAAAATTTTTCATCGTAAGGACTTTAATGGATTCGTTGTTGATTACGAATACAAAAGTATCCTAAAACCTTCCTCACGGCTCTGATTTTCGATTTTTGGCAGGATTGTTTCGGTTTTTGGAATGAGTCCATTCATTAAAGTCAGCCAAAGAATCAACAAAGCAGGCGATCCAATCAAAATGGGTTTCCTCATTTCCTGTTTTTTGACAATTTAAAACCGGAAACCTATTGAAAACCTATTACCCAAACCAATGAAACAACTACATGAATTAATCGGTCAATTGAGCCAAATGGTTGACCAACAGGAAAAGGTGCAAATAAGGGAATTTGAAAAATTAATTAAAGACTACCGTACCAATGATTGGTATGACCACATGAATTTTGAAAATTACCGCCCGAAGAATACAACGCTCTTCAGAAACGAAGACCTTAAAATAAAACTCCTATTTTGGGATAGTTATCAACAGAGCACAATACATGGACATCCCAAAGTAGGGGGATTTGTCAAAGTTCTGGCTGGCACGCTTATAGAGAATCGATTTGACCCCAACAACATCGACCTGGAAATCGGTCGTAATTTCTACATGAAAGGCGATCAAACTTTTATTCATGATGAAATTGCATTTCACCAAATAAAGAACCCAAGCGTGATACCTGCAATCTCGTTACATATCTATTGTACAAAAATCATCCTTCAAAATCAGGGGGTGGAACGCATGCACCTGGAATTCAGAAAAGCGGCATAACGTGCACTAAGTCTGCAATGGTCGTATGATGATATCCACACGTCGATTCTTCAGCTTACCTTCCCAGGTTGAATTATCATAGACTGGATTTAATTCACCAAAATCCTCAATAGTAATGATGTCATCCGGCAGGCCGCGCCGTAACAATTGCATCAGCGCAGACTCACTACGCATTTGCGATAACCAATCGTTGTAGGCTTTGCCTCCGATATCATCAGTATGACTGTGAATGCTGATGGCGTGTTCTTCAAGACGAGGAATCCCGTCGAGCCACTTGTGAAGTTCCTGTGCCTGTTGATCGTCAATGTAATGACTACCACCTCCAAAATAAATACTAAATATATAATAGGGAGCAATTTCTTCCTCTTCCTGTGCAGACAAGAAGTGGGTAGATAGCAGAGCAAACAACAACAGGCAATATTTCATATAAGGATGTTTCTTCATTCAATTTAAACAATTAACATCCAATTTTCAATTGCCCAAGTGTTAATTGACTCAACTTTTGAAGTCTATCCAAATTCGAAATGCACTACAGGAGAAGAATTCGAAGTGCGATAAATTGAGAAGAGAACCCCACGATATAGCCCCCATAGATATCGAGCGGGTCATGCGCATCCAATATAAATCGGCAAGTACCTACCAGGCCGGCAAAGATGATGACCATGACCAATAATGCATTCATACTTACTTCGATAGCTGCTCCGCTAAACGCTTCAATTGAAAGCGGGCCATAGTTGTAAAGCATGATTGTAATACTGACCATGGCTAATAAACCTCCCATGCCTACAGTATGAGCACTAATCTTGGAAAATAAATTGATGAAAAAAGAAAAAAACAAGGCAATAGTGGCTCCCAATATAAAAACCGTGAACTCTCTCGGTATATCGGGATTGTTGAGGAAATTAACAACTATCCAAAGATAGAAGGCTCCGGTAATGATGTAAGGAATGTATCGTTCTTCCCGCTCTGCCAATTCGAGGGATTGTGCCATCCCAAGTAATTTCAACATTAATGTAGCAAACACAGGAAGGAAAAAGGTGGATAAAAGAATCCCCAGTAGGAAAACCCGGGCCCGATGTTCACTGATATCCCGGACGCCAAACATGTAAGGGTTGATCAATAAAATCAGCGCCAGCATGTAAGTGACAATTAGCAGTGGATGAAAAATGATCGATATTACTTTGGCCAAGAATCTCAACTTTCCGTTTTTTTGCGAACAAAGGTCGAAGGTAAATAACAAGGCTCTCTTATTGGAGTATTGTGCAAACAATTTTACATTCGTAAAAAAAAGAGTGGCTGCCTATGGAATTCCTCAACTCGTTCTTCAACACTACCTTATTTACCCTGGGCAATACTAGTCTCACCACCGGCAACATCACTTTGTTTACTGTTGTGATCTTTATCCTGTTCTTCTTGTATCGACTGATCGTTAGAAGATTGCTACCCGAATACTGCAGGCAAAAGGAGGTAACTCCGAATAATGAACGCAAACTGAAGAACATATCTACGGGTTTGTTCATTCTTTTGGCGATTATTAATGGGTTGCTTAGTCTAAAAATAGATGCCATCTTTTATCAAAGTGAGAACAGCAATAGTACCATTTACCTATCGACAATAGTCTATGCCTTGCTGTTGCTACAATTAGCACGAATGGTGAATTTCCTTTTTGCCCGTGTACTTATTCCCAATTACTATCGACACCGAGAGGACGACAAAGCGGAGTCAGTGGAGTACGAAAAGCGACTGGAGGAGAGTCCAAACGCCAATATTCAGAGTATTATTTATATAGTAGCGCTCCTACTCATACTATATAATTTCGACCTCGACCTAGAATTCTACAATTTTGGGACCAGTGAGAATCCTGTACCCGTCAAAATTTCCAACGTACTTTATGCTGCACTCATCATCATCGGAGCTCGTATTTTTAGCTGGGCTTTCATTCAATTATTTCTGTTCCGATACTACAAACGCAAAGGCATTAATCCTGGCTCACAATACGCCATCAATCAATTACTAAAGTACACCATTTTCATCATTGCTATTCTAATGGCAGTAGAAGCCATGAACATTAATCTCACCGTTTTGTGGGCTGGTTCTGCAGCCTTATTGGTCGGATTAGGGTTGGGGCTGCAGCAAACATTCAATGATCTGATTTCCGGCATCATCTTACTCTTTGAAAGGACATTGGAAGTTGGTGACTTCATCCAGGTCGATCACGATCTCATTGGCCAGGTCAGAGCCATTGGTTGGCGAACTTCTGAGGTAGAAACGATTGACGGCATCACGGTCGTTGTCCCCAATTCAAAAATGATGTCCGAGAATTTGATCAACTGGAGCCACAGCGGGAAAAAAGCAAGGTTCAGTATTGATGTCGGCGTGGCTTACGGTTCCGACACCGAACTAGTCCGCCAGATCCTGCTCAAAGTGGCTTCAGAGCATGAGCTCATTCTAAAATACCCGAACGCCAGCGTTCAATTTGTCGCATTTGGAGATTCTTCTCTGAACTTTGAACTCTTGTTCTGGTCGCGAAAATTCCTCATTATTGAAGACATAAAGAGCGATTTGCGATTTGCCATCGACAAAGCATTCAAAGATAACAACGTAGAAATTCCGTTTCCACAAAGAGATGTTTGGCTCCGAAATCAAACAACAGGTTAGAGCATCCTCTTTATTCTTGCATATTCAGATTCATTACGCGCGCTTCCTTTACATCCTAGTTCCTGCGCCTTCTTTTCAATATTTTGTACGCGGTTGCCGGGATCGGGATGGGTGCTCAAAAATTCTGGCGGTCGTTCCTGGTTTTCGATCTTCTTGAAAAATGCGGCGGCACCATCGGCTTTATAACCGGTTTCACAAAGGTAAATTACCGAGTGTGTATCTGATTCCGTTTCGTGACCACGACCAAACTTCAGAGATAGTAGACTTAGAGCAACCTGCTCGATTAGCCCCGGGTCTGCCTTTCCCGTTACAATTGAAGAAAGAGCCGCTAAGCCGTACACTTTTGACATTTGTCGGGTCGAATGCCTCAATGCGGCATGGGCGATTTCGTGCCCCATCACTCCCGCCAGTTGGTTCTCTGAGTCCAAGTATTTAATCAAGCCTGTATATACGTAAATATAACCGCCTGGTGTTGCAAAAGCATTCAAGGTCTTGTCGTCATCAATGATGGTAACTTCCCAGGCGAACTTATCCCGGAAGTTTACTTTTCCTGAATTCAATATCCGCTGAGTGATGTTGCGGATGTAGCGGTACACTTCTTCATTTCCGCGCTCGGGCAAAATAGGAAATTGCTGGGGGTCACTAGCAATTTGCTTTTTAACCTCTTGCCCCAATTGAATATCTTGTTCAGGGCTGAAAAAATTGATTCCACCACCTCCTTCTTTGCCTAGACTACAGCCGGAAATCAAGAATGCTAAAAGCAATGATGAGAAGATCGCTCGTTTCATTTTTAAAGTCTTTTGATTGTGGACGATTTAAGTAAGTGATCAATTTAATTTGCCTAATTCTGATGGGCTCTTTTTTCCTTTGACGGTGTTACAAAAATCCTCATTATGCTCTGGCATAACTCCGG
>JANQRV010000249.1 GCA_028284395.1 Saprospiraceae bacterium | reverse complement strand
CCAACCAAAGGTCCTTGGCGCCATCGCCGTCCAGGTCCTCCGCAATAATCCCGAAGACGGGAGATACCTGGGCTTCCCGGGGGAGCGCTACCAGGCTGTACTGTCCATTCCCTTCATTCCAAAGAATGGAACTTTGCAGATAAATCGCCTTCTTTTTGAGCGCCTTGGCCCTTTGTTCTTCCGTGAACAACGTCTCGTAGGTAGCCGTTGCGTAATCACTGTATTTCAAGACTTTCTTTTTCAGTCCCGGCAACTGTGCCGTCAAGTCCATTTTATCGGCAAAAGGAAAAGCCCGATCTTCCGCTGGTGGATACCAATTCAGTAGAATTTCTGATTTTTTATTCTGGTCAAAGTCGCTGATGTACATGGTCAGAGGTCGTTCAAAACTTGCTTTGAACTTGGTATTCAAACCCCAATTTCCCAGTACATAATCTTCATCGCCATCGCCATCCAGGTCACTCCCTTCGATCGCAGTCCACCAACCGTGACTGTTGGGAATAATTTGAGATATGGCAAGATCTTCCCCTTTCCATTTCAAGATAAGGATGGGCATCCATTCTCCGACAACCATCAGCTCTTGTTGTCCATCTCCTTCCACATCGATCCACTTGGCATCGGTCACCATTCCCAGATTACCACTTTCTTCTTTGGTAACGTCCAACCAACTGCCATTCTGGTTTTGCATCAAGAAACTTCGGGGGTTTAAACCGTAGTTCCCCGGTACTGCCCGCCCGCCTACAAAAAGGTCCGGGTCGCCGTCTCGCTCAAAATCACTAACGGCAATACAGGAAACATTGCCAAAGACCGATGGCACATTTTCCAGAACTCGCTGGAAATTACCTTGTCCATCATTGACATACAGTCGATTGTAGTAGGATTGATATCCTTTTTGATATTCATTTCCTCCGACACCGATTAAGAGATCCCGATCACCGTCAGCATCGATATCAAACAAGTAACCACAACTGCTTTCGGACTCCGAATCCGACTCCAGGGCAGGTTGCGTACTTTGACGAAAAGTACCCGCACGGCTTTGCACAAAAATCCGATCGGCATCACCGCTGGCTCCTAAAAGCACAAAATCCTCTAATTGGTCACCATTGATATCTCCTTTTACAATCTTCGGCCCTTCAGTCGATAACATTCTCGGCATCAAGCGCTCGTAATCAAAGTCATTGAAAGGATTTTCGCGATGTCGGATATCACCGGATATAACCGCTGCAGTAACTTCCCGATATAGCGGCGAAACCACTGGACTAGCAGCGATTACCCCGGAAGATGCATCCGCACGCTTCACGGTGATCTTCTGATTCGTGCTTATATTGGTCAATACCTGCCGACTTAGGTCGGGCCAAGTCACGATCAAGCTATCAATTTGGGTGACCCTACCAGTACCAATGAGCAAGTTGGGTTCAACGGCACTTTCGAAACCCCGGCTGGGATAATTTTGATAGCTCTGTACTTTTCCTTCATGCTTGACTAATACCTGGGCTCCAACACCAAAGGGGTTCTTCTCGGAGCCCTCGAACCGGATCGCCAAATGGGAATTGCCGGTCAGTTCATTGGCATTGTTTCGATAGAGGAAGGCCGCCATGTTGGCATTGTTTACCACCAGGTCCAGATCACCATCCAGGTCCAGATCTGCATAAGCCGAACCATTGCTAAAGCTGGGTTCTTCCAACCCCAGGCTTACGGATTCATTGGTAAAAGTCAGATCGCCTTGATTTACAAAAGCAGCATTGACGATCTTGGTAGAGGGCATCTCCGGCAGAAAATCTCGAAAGTCAGCGCGTTTGGTTTGTTCAACCCGTTTTCGGACACTTTCCTTATCCATAATGAAATCGACAAAATCAAAATCGGTCAGATCCCTGAGAATGCCATTGCTGACAAAAATATCTTTCAATCCGTTGTTGTCAAAGTCAAATATCAATGCCGCCCAACTCCAATCTGATGCTGCTACCCCGGCCATGTGAGCGATTTCTTGGAAGTTGCCTTCTCCGTCGTTGACCTGCAGGCAATTTTGAAGATACTGGTAGTGGTAGGAAGCTCGAACTTTAAAATTTTCCAGGAAAAACGGGTTGAATTGGGTCATGGTTTTCAGACGATGATTGTCGGGTGGCAACATCTCAGTCGTCATCACCTCCGGACTGCCGTCATTATTGAGATCGGCAATATCGGCTCCCATGCTGGACATCGAGCAGAGGCCGGTCCGATCGATCAATTCCTCGGAGAAAGTACCATCTCCCTGATTAAAATACAGATAGTCTCGCTCCCAAAAATCATTGCTGATGTAGATATCCGGTAAGAGATCCCCGTTTAAGTCACTCACCGATACCCCCAATCCAAAGCCGATATCACTGGAATAGATTCCCGACTCTGCCGTCACATCTACGAATTGGCTTCCATCATTGCGTAGTAATTTATCACCACCCTCCTCGTGTATTTCATCTCTTTTCTTTTTGTAAAATTCGATCCGGTCGGGGCTTCTGAAGCTGTTGTTGAGCAAGTAACAATCCAGATCGCCATCCTGATCGTAGTCAAAAAAGGCCGCTTGAGTTGAGAATCCACCGTTATTAAGTCCCCATTCCGCAGCCTTTTCGGAGAACGTCAGATCGCCGTTATTGATATACAGCTCATTCTCTTTGTTATCTCCGGCAATGTCACCGGAATTACAGACGTAAATGTCCAATAGTCCATCCGCATTGACATCGGCCATGGTGACTCCCGTACTCCAGGATCGGGTGCCGGCCACACCCGCTCGCTCGGTAATGTCTTCAAATACCCAATTCCCCTTATTCAGATACAGCCGGTTGGCGTTCATATTGGCCGTAAAATAGAGATCGGGCAATTGATCACCATTGATGTCACCAATGGCGACGCCACCTCCATTGTAGAAATTCCGGTAATTGAGAATATTGAAATCCTGTTGATCTTCGACCTGGTTGACGAAATCCACCTGGGTCGTACGGGATGGCATCAGGGTAAAGAGCTTATCTTTTGCTGCTTCCTCTTTTTCACAGCCTAAACCACAGATGGTTAAAACCAGGAATAAAATGGTTCTTTTACGCATAAATTTCCTCTAAATTACTTGTTAGGAAGCCTTTTGATGGCTGTCACTCGATCTAGCTAAGGATTCCAAAATTAGGAAAATACTCAAGATCCAACCACTCAAAATCACAAAAAGAAATCCCGAAAGAAGGAGCAATGCCATCTTCCGGGATTTCTGGGCGCACCCCATTCAAAGTTCTGTCAAACTTCGAAAAGTATGCTATTCAGGATACTACCATCCTGTATTCTGTACCAGACGATCTTTACCATCTACCTGGCTCAATTCGATCTGAACGGTAGGTAGTGGATAGAGGTCGTGTCTGTCTTCGTATGGATTGGCAGCAGTCAAGTAATTACGGCGAGTCTGTTCAACAGCGATGTAGCTGTTCAACGTTTCCTTCGCAATTCCCCATCTTCTTAAGTTGAAGAAACGGTGACCTTCCATGGCCAATTCCAGACGGTTTTCCATGCGAACGGCCTCGCGAGCAACCGCCTGATCCGTCCATGGCGAATCGTAAGTGCCAACGCTGTAGGTTGCCCAGGTAATGCCGGGATCATCGATTGGTACTTCTACCGCAACACCGTCGGGACCTTGTGCGCAATTACCGGCACGTGCCCGGACCATGTTGACCAATTCACGAGCTCTTTCCAAGCTACCCACTTCAACTTCTGCTTCCGCCAATAAGAGCAGTACCTCCGCATAACGGTAGATGTGCATATTCAAAGAGTGCAACTGGTAGTTGGCCCAGCCAACCTGGCTACCGACACCAGATCCTTGCTCGTAGATGTTTTTCTTAGGACTGTAAGGTCCGGCCCAAGCGCGGTCACGAATCCAACCCGGTGCGTGGGGGCCCCAGTCGAGAAAAGGAACATCATCACGACCAACGGTCCAATCCAAACGAGGATCAACCGGATCGGCGGCAGTTACGTCGGCATTATTGAAAGAACCATCCAGGAACGGAAGGCCGCTTCCATCAACTTTGTAGGCGTTCACCAGGTTCTGAGATGGCTGGTGGAATCCACAACAGCCAAACGGGCTACCACCGTGAGGGAAGTTCAAACGATCGTTTCGGTTACCATTTGCTCCACCACCGTCACCATCATTAGAAGATGCCTGGTAAGCTAAAACAGTTTCAGAACCATTTTCTTCAGCAGCAGAGAACACATCGTGGAAACAGTCTCTCAATGCATAAGGACCGTTATCTACAACATCCGCCAAAGTAGCGCGGCCACCAGAATAATCTCCGGTGTAAACCTGAACCCGGCCCAAGTAAGCCTTGGCAACCCAGCTGGTAACACGGCCAATATCACCTTGAGAATCCGGTAAATCCGTGATCGCAGCCTGTAGGTCAGCAATGATCAGAGGCAATGCATCCGCATCATTGGCTTTCCGGAAATCATCATCCGCCTCGGTATAATAAGGAATGTTTTTCCAAAACTTGTAAGCTTCGAAGTGATAGTGAGCTCTCAGGAATTTGGCTTCCCCGGTAACCCTTTTAACGACATCTGCATTCAGACCTTCAACGGAGGCCATCAGACTCAAGGTTGCGTTACAACGAGAAACCCCCTCGTAAACCATTCTCCACTTATCGTTCAAATACCCATCGGCAGCACCGGTCGACCATTGATACAATTCTACATCAGTAGACGCTTGCTGGTCACCTGGCTCCGACCCTTTGTAAGCATCGTCGGAAGAAACGCTACCAAAAATCCAATTGGAACCGGCTGCACCCCAACCACCGAAGTTACCGTATCCGTCCAGTAATGAATAGGCAGCAATCAAACTGGATTCAACACCAAATTCATTACCAAGGGTACCGGAATCCAGAGCCGCCTGGGGAGGCGCATCGAGAAACTCGTCTTTGCAAGCAAAAAGGATCACTGCCATTACGGCAAGCAGTGCTCCGATCTTAGCTAAGCTTTTGAAATTTTTCATGATCTTTTTATTTATTAAAATTCAATCAAGAATTTAGAATTCAAGAAATTCAATATTGTTCACAAAATATTAGAACTGAGCATTTACCCCAAAAGAAATGATTCTATTTGTCGGGTAAGTACCTCTATCAATACCTTGTGTACCATCCGTGACGTTCACACCGTTGACATTCCGGTTGATCGCAGGCAATGCCGGATCAATATTATCATAACCGGTAATGGTGAACAGGTTCTCTCCTCTAACGTAGAGGCGAATGCTGCTGATGCCGCTGTTTCCAAGGCTGGAACCAGGAATGGTGTATCCCAGTGTGATGTTCTTGGCTCTTAGGAAGGAAGCATCGTCAACGTAGAAATCACTAAAGAAGCTACTGAACTGGTCGTTCTGATCCAATTGCGGGTACTTCGCATTTGGGTTATTGGGTGTCCAGGAATCCGTCAGGCGATCAGCTCTTACGTTGGTACTGAAGAGACGGAAAATGGTAAACTCATCGGTGATGTCAAAAATTTCATTACCTACCGAAGCAAACAAGAAAATGTTCAAGTCAAAGTTCTTGTAGTTCAAACCAATGTTCACACCACCGGTGAAATCCGGATGGTAGCTACCGATGATGTCACGGTCGGCAGCAGTAATCGTACCATCGCCGTTGGTATCAACGAACCGAATCCGGCCAGGTGCGGCACCGTCCTGCGTAGCATGAGCATCGACTTCTGCATCATTCTGGAAAATACCGTCGGTCTTATACCCGTAGAAAGTACCGATTGAATTGCCCAATTGGTTGATGATCATGTTACCACCACGACCACCGAAGTTACCAAAGAAGAAGTCCTGAGAACCGTCGATCCGAACGATTTCGTTGGTGTACTGCGTGAAGTTCACATCCAGGTTGAATCCAAGATCAGACCCAATTCTTCCACGGTATCCAACGGAGAAGTCAACTCCGGTATTCTCCATTTTCCCAATGTTCAGGAATGGAGGACTGGCATTACCACCCGCAGCAGGCTGCTGAGGAGCAAAGAGCAAATCATCCACGGTACGCTGGAACCAGTCGAAAACGATTTCAACTTTTCCTTCCCACAATTGAGCGTCAAAACCAATGTTGGTAGAGATATTTTCCTCCCATTTCAAATCCTGGTTACCACGGCTGGTCAGGATAAACCCTTGGGTAATACTTGTATTGGCACCGGTAATGTCGTAGAAAGAACTACCGGTACTACCACCGAATTGGTTAAATGTACGTCCGTTTGGAATCTGCTGGTTACCCGTAATTCCATATCCCGCACGGATTTTGAAATCGGTTAGGAAGGCAGAACTATTGGCAAAAGCTTCTTCCGTCAATCTCCATGCCGCAGAAACGGCTGGGAAGACACCAAAGCGGTTGTTTTCACCAAAGCGGGAAGAACCATCCCGACGAACGGTACCACTCAGGTAATACTTGTTCTTGAAGTTGTAATCTATTTTTCCGAAGAAAGATACCAAAGAGCTGAATCCACCGTTACTGAAGATTCCGCGCGTATTCGCATCCGCCAAAGAGTTACTGATGTACCAAGCGTTGATGTCTTCGGTTACGAAGTTATTGATGGTACCCTGCATGAAGTTGTTTTCACTCTTGATCGACTCATACCCTACCAAAGCGGTCAAGTTGTGCACATCAGCGAATGTCTTGGTATAGTTCAAAGTATTGGTCCAGGTCCAGGTAGTAGCCGTAGAATAGTTTTCGGTCAAACCGTTGTTGTTTCTGGGCTCCGAGTTTTCAGGAGTAGCGAAAGAAAATCGCTTATCCTGAGCTACATCGTATTGTAAACCGAAACTGGTGCGCAAGGTCAAACCGTCGATGATCTGAGCTTCCGCGAATACGTTACCGAAAATACGGTTGGTGGTTCGAATGTTATCCCTGTCCAATTCGGCGATCCGAACCGGATTGGTACCATTACCCAAAGTATTGGCTTTGGCACCGGCGTAATAACCGGCAACATCTCTTACCGGGATAACCGGTTGCATCTTGATGATCTGTCCGATAATTGTTCCTTCTCCCTGGTTACCGAAACCGCCATCTACATTACGGGTACGTGACAAAGCGATGTTTTCTCCGAAGCGAAAACGGCCGGCTTTGAATTCACTGTTGGCCCGCAGGGTATATCTCTTCAACCAAGTTTCGATCACTGTCCCTTGCTGATCCAAATAACCGGCTGAAATGTTAAATAGTGCATTGTCGTTACCACCCGAAATACTGATGTTGTGATCCTGGATAACTGCAGGATCAAAAACTTCATCCCACCAGTTTGTTCCGGCACTAGCGGGCATGATCAGATTGTCGGGGAAAGAGTAAGTGCTTTCATCGATGGAATTGGTCTGGTTGGTACCATCATTCGGCCACAAGTAACGCGGTACCGATGGATTGTTAGGATCACCGAAAATGTTGGTGGGTACATCCAGACCGGCATTGACGTGACTACGCGTCACAATCTCGGAATAATCGAGGGCATTCAGGATCAGAAAATCGTCCATTCCTTTCACCGGATTGGCAACCCCTATCGAACCATTGTAGCTGACGGTAGCTTTACCCGCAGAACCTTTTTTCGTCGTTACGATGATGACACCGTTGTTCGCCCGAGAGCCATAAATGGAAGCAGTAGAAGGATCCTTCAAAACCTGAATGGATTCGATGTCATTTGGGTTCAGATGCACGTTGGTTGCATCCTGCAGCGGTACCCCATCGACAACATACAGAGGATCATTGTTTTGGAAGGAACTGACCCCCCGAATACGCACGGTGGATCTGGCCCCTGGAGAACCACCGGTAGTAACGTTCAAACCGGCTGCACGACCTTCCAGTTTTTGAAGAAAACTCGAGGCAGTGACGTTGTTCATTTCGTCCACTTTTACCACGGCTACAGCACCGGTGATATCGCGCTTTCTTTGTGTGGAATATCCTGTTACGATCACTTCATCCAGTAATTCGGAAGAAGGCTCCAAAGTAACGTTGTAGTTATTTTCGGGACCGATCGTAACACTGGTTGTCGCATAACCAGTATAAGAAAACAGTAACACCTGGCCTTCAGAAGCGTTTACTTCAAAATTACCGTCCAGGTCGGTTACGGTACCGGAAGTAGTACCTTGAACGAGGATGTTCACACCAATGAGTGATTCACCAGCCTCATCCGTTACTTTTCCGGTGATGGCTTTCTGAGCGTTCAGACTAACCGCCAAGGCCAACATGGCCAAAGTGGTCAATCCTGCGGCTTTTGTACAGCCAAGCAGTTTTTCACCAAAGTAAAAAAAATGGTTTTTCATAATTCACTTTTTAAATCCAAAAAAATTGAAATCTAATACATAGAGTGGCAAAGGATGATAGGGAAGGGGCCTTCCCGTATACCTAGAGAGCTACTATTTTTAAGTTTCATATATTGTGTTGAGTCAATAAACTAATTTCGAGTGTAATTTCATTACGTCATTGTCTTCCTTTCGGCATTGCATGGGAAAAAGGCGCTGTAGGTACGTTGGCTACTGCGGTACAGCTAACTTAGAATTATCTGGTAAGGTTTTGTTCTTTGATGATAACAGACTAAAAAAGAGGCATTTGTAGACGGTCAAAAAGTCGCATTGTATTGGAATCTCTCTAACCATTGCACAAGAAAAAGAATTTTTTAGACTTGTACAATTTTAATTTTCGCAATTACCTGGAAGTTCCACCGTCAATCGGCAAACAAATACCACTTACAAAAGACGCTTCATCGGATGCCAGGTAAAGATACCCGTAGGCAATATCAATGGGTTCGGCGATCTTCCGAACGGGAATATGTTTGACCGCTTGCTCAGCAATTTCTTTAGGGATCAATTCCGTCATGGGTGTTTGGGTATATCCCGGGGCAATACAATTAGCAGTGATCCCAAATTTTCCTAATTCCAGTGCCCACGTTTTTGTCATCCCAATTATCCCCGCTTTGGTTGCTACATAATTGGTTTGACCATAATTTCCACGAATACCAACGTTCGAAGCAGCCGTAACGATGCGTCCGTACCCCTGTTCTTTCATATACGGTACAACGGCACGGGTGCAGTAGAAAACACCGGTCAGATTGATATTGATGACTTGATCCCACTCTTCATTGGACATTTTCAGCAAGGTGCGATCGCGGGTAATTCCAGCATTGTTGATGAGGATATCGATCTTCCCAAATTCTTCTGCAACTGCTTTCATCCCATTGGTCACCGCATCGAGATCGGTCACGGACACCTTCATAAATTTCGCTTTCCCACCCAGTGCCCGGATATTAGCAGCAGTTTCTTCGCCTTCGTCCAGTACATCCCAGATAGCTACGGAGGCTCCTTCTTTGGCAAACAATTCGGCAATCGCCTGACCGATTCCTCTTGCCCCTCCGGTGATAATGGCTACTTTGTTGGGTAATCGCATTGTTGTGTATTTTGAGTCCAAGATTTTTTAAAATGTGGCCCGAATATACACCTTCCTGGATAATTTCCCACAATTAACCTTTGGAATTTATAGAAGGATCTGCGGCTATTTGGGTTCAAAGCCAAGGATAATACTGAATTTACCGAAATTTTGTAGTGTTTTGTCGCCGGCCTTATCAAAACCGATTCCATAATCAAAGCCCAACGTGCCGAACATGGGCAAAAAGACCCGTAGCCCCATTCCCACCGATCGTTTGAGGTCGAAGGGATCAAAGTCCCGAGCCCTTCGCCAGGCATTGCCTCCTTCCAGAAAAGCCAGCCCGTAGATCGTAGCATTTGGATTCAAACTCAGCGGATAGCGCAACTCCAGGCTCAACTTGTTAAACAAGGGAGTCGCAACAACATTGCCGTTTACAAGATTATTTTCCAAATCTTCCACTTCATAACCTCTCAAAGCGAAGATATCGGTACCGGTGAAGCCTCCCTGAATGTTATTTAAGCCATCTCCACCTAATTGAAAACGCTCAAAGGGAGGAATTCCGGTAGACTGATCGTATGCTCCCAAGTAACCGAATTTGGCGCTGGCTTTGAGCACTAATTTGCCGACGAGCGTGGTATACCATTCTGCATCGAAACGCCATTTGTGGTATTCCAGCCATTTAGGCTGATCCGCTGCATTTTCCGATTCGGAATTGTCATTCCCGAATAACGAGTAAGGGGCAGTCAATTGAAGTGTCAATGATATCTTTGATCCACTGGTTGGAAAGATCGGCGCGTTGATGGTCGATCTCGCAATGGTCTGAGAAAGATTCAAATTGTAAAAATTTCCGTCGGTAACGGCTCCTCCGTCTTCCGTATGGAATAAGCCTCCCGTCCAGCCATTCAGGCGGTATTGGTTGAAATTGAGGGAAGTAGTCGAAATGAAGTTGTCATCTGGCCAGGTCAATCGTTTCCCCATGCTGGCCGAAAGGCCCAGCAGTGCAAACTGACCTACGCCCGTTTCGGCTGAAGTAGCAGTGGTTTGGTAACGATTATAAAAGCCACCAACGGTCAAAGAATTGGGCTTTTTACCTCCGAGCCACGGCTCGGTAAAAGATAGATTAAAAGATTGATAGGCCTTACCATTCGTCTGTACGCGAAAGGATAAAGCCTGGCCGTCGCCCATGGGGAAAGGATTCCATTTGCTGGGTTCCAGTAACTTCTTCATCGAGAAGTTGTTGAGCGTTACCCCTGCCGTCCCGGTTATACCGACGCCAGTCCCTCCCCACCCTGCCGAGAGTTCAAACTGGCTATTGTTGCGTTCTTCCACTACGTATTCAATGTCGACGGTGCTATTTTCTGGATGCACGTTGGTTCGGATATCCAGGGTCTCCGGATTGAAAAAACCGAGATTCATGATCTCTCTTTGGGATCGGATGACATCGGCCCGACTAAATTTTTGTCCGGGTAAGGTTCTTAGTTCACGGCGGATAACCTCTTCGTGGGTTCGACTATTGCCCGTTATTTTTACTTCGCCGATCGTAGCCTGCTGCCCTTCAAATAGTTTGACAACCATATCGATCGTATCCTTTCGGATCGATTGGCGAACGGGGTCAACTCTAAAAAACAGGTAACCATGATCCATATAGAGGCTGCTGATATCTCTTCCATCCTGGCTAAATTGCAAGCGCGCATCCAGCAACAACTCATTAAATACATCGCCTTTTTCGATGCCGAGTGCTTCCTGCAATTGTGCGTCGGTATAAAGGGAATTGCCTTCCCAACTGATATCGCCGAAATGATAGACCTTTCCCTCCCGAATCACCAGATGAAGCTTCCAGTCGCCTGCTTCGCTTCGCCAAAGGCTGTCCTTTACAACGGCAGCATCGAGGTAGCCCAGTGTTTTGTAATAAGATACAATGTTTTCACGATCTTGCTCCAATTCTGTGGGGATCAATTTTGAAGGTGCCAGTAGTCTTGATTTGGTTTTAGTGGCCAATAACTTACGGAGTTTTTTGGCGGACACGTTTTCGTTTCCGGTAAAGTCAATCGACTCCACCCTTACTTTACGACCCTGTTCGACGTGAAATATCAAATGAAAGTGATTGTCTTTATCAGCATCGGATTGGTGTTCCAGTCTAACAACCGCATCGCCATACCCCTTTTCCACGAAGTGAGCTTTCATCGCCTCGATGGCATTCGTGCTCATGTTTTCCGTAACGATACTGCCCTTCCGTATAAATCTTCGTGCTTTGGCCAGCAGGTCTTCTTTCAGGGAATTCTTTACCCCTTCAATTTTGATATCCGCCACTCTGGGCTGCTCCACTACCCGGATTTTTAAGAAAACCACATCGCCCACTTCTTTCTCCTTTAAAATCTCCACGTCTGTAAACAACTTCAATTTCCAAAGAGACCGAATGGCTTTACTAATGGCCATTCCTGGAATTTGTACGCTTTTGCCAATTTTCAGGCCGGTTACTGCTATCAAAGCCTTGTCATCACTCTGCCGATTACCCTCCACCTCTATCCCTCCAATTTCAAAGGTTTTTGGATCGTCATAGTCCGATAAGACAGTAGGATCGGGCTGGCCGAACATAGTAGTAGCAGTCAAATAGATGCCGCAGCACCAGATGATTTTCAATGGGTCAATCATGTTTGTAGTTCGATTTGCCTTAAGGTGGGAGTATGCGGGAATATGGTTGTATGGTGCGGTAAATTATAACGATTCCTTAAGGTCTTAAGAACTGGCAAATCTGAAGATTTGCCAGTTCTTAAGATTTGCCGGATCTTAGCATCAAAAAATGGCACACCAAAAAATTTGTCTGGCACTGGACCTCAAAGACAATGAGGAATTGATCACCGAATATAAAAAGTATCATACGCCGGAGGGCGTTTGGCCGGAAGTGACCCAGAGTATTAAGGATGCCGGCATCCTGGACATGGAGATCTACCTGACTGGTAACCGGCTTTTTATGATTATGGAAGTCGATGAGTCTTTCGACCCTGAGCGGAAGGCCCGAATGGATGCCGCCAATCCGAAAGTACAGGATTGGGAAGAGCTCATGTGGAAATTCCAGCAAGCTCTTCCCTGGGCACAGTCGGGTGAAAAATGGGTGGCAATGGAGCGGATCTTTAAATTGCCCTAAGCCTATTGCTCTACCACCACGGATTTGTTTAATTTTTCGCCGTTGATCTCTAATTGGATCAGATACATACCGCTGCTGTTTGGGCCAATATTCCAGGTCAAATTATGAGGGCCAGCCGGCAAATTGCCCTGAGTCAGAGCCTCTACTAGTTTTCCGTCCAGAGAAAAAACACCAACTCTGACTTGGGATTCCTTTTGGAGATTGAAGGTTACATTTACCTGGTCTTCAGCAGGATTTGGAAATGCCTTGAGGCTTGCCAAATCGGGATTCTCCGTTGCCGGAGCAGCGGGTTGTTTTAAAACTACTCTTGGATCATCCTGATCTTTTTCCAGCAATATATCTACCACCTGCCCCCAGCAGGCATTCTCGATTTCTTTGGTACCGACGCCGATGAAACTGAAGACCAACGTCGCACAGGGATCCGGTAGCCTCAACCTAAAATTCCCTTCTAAATCCGAAATCGTACCGGTCTTTGTTCCCTTAATCAGGATGGAGGCACCAATAACCGGCTGATCTCCAGCCATGAGTACTCGGCCCGAAACGGTAGAATCTTCCGTCACGGTAGGTCTGATCGTCCACTCGTTGCTCTTTGCGGGATTATCGCCTCCCTGAGCACGTTGCCGCAGTTTGATGGTGGGAGCGTTGGGATCTGTCTCCCCTTCCTTGGTCGTAATCTCTACGACTCCGTTTTCGGCAGCTTTCCCATACTTCTTTTGTGCGGCCTCACCTTTCAAGACGGTGATCGTCTCAATGCGGTCGGCGGTCAGTTCGGTACCTTCCAAGGTATAAGAGCGTTCTTGAATCTCGCCGTCGATTACAAACAGGGGTTGTTTGTCGCTTTCTGCATCGGATGCCTTCTCCACACCTGCACCCGGCGCTTTCTCAATCCAGACATTCTCCTGGTCCTTCTTCATCAGGACATCGAGTTGATCCCCGCGACAAACAGCATCCACTTCTTCCGTTTTCATTCCGACGTAAGCAAAGACCAACGGAGCGCATTCCACCGCTTCTAATCTCAGTTCAAACTGACCATCAAAGTCCGTCACCGTTCCGGTCTTTGTCCCTTTGATTAGAACAGAAACGCCAATTAACGGATTCTTTGCTTCATCCAATACCTTACCTTTGACAACTTTTGTCAACTGTTCGTCGGATCCGAAAGTTTCTTTGTAGCGAGCAATGGCATTTTCTATCTTCTTCATCCCACCTTGCTTGGTTGAGATCTCTACTACGCCATTGGCACCCTTTTGACCATATTTCGTTTGGGCTGCTTCGCCTTTAAAAACCTCAACGCGTTCGATCTCTTCTGCTTTGGGCAGAAGATCTTCTTCAACACCAACTCCAAGAATCTTTCCATCCACAACATACAAGGGCAGCGTGTCCATTGCCAATTCAGATGGAGAAAAATCATCGAGCGTGGCAGGGAGGTTTTCTACAATCGATACAGCGACCGCTTCTTCGGGTTGACCGGCAGGGTCTGAATACACAAATGACTGAGTGGCAAAAGCAAAGAAAATCAAGAGAAATGCGAGGAGGATACTACGGTTAACGGAAGGTTGCTCGTCGTATTGACCGAACAGTCGAAAAATCCGTTTGCTTAATAAACCCTTCTTTTTATGAGCGGACATAACTAAATTCTTTTTAAGTGAAAAATAAGGTGTCGGGATCCGGGTTAAGGCCTCGGCATAGATATAAGGATCTTTTTGAATGGTCATCACAAGATCATCACAACAGTGTTCCCTTTCTTCGCGAATCTTACCGGATAACCACCAAATAGCTGGATGATAGAAAAACAAGATCTCAACCAGATTTTGAAAGAGATTCACGACAAAATCATTTCTTCTAATGTGCGCCAGTTCATGCAACAAAAGCGCCTCTACTTGCTCCGTGCTCATGCCCGTGAAAAGACCCACCGGCGCCAAAACGACCGGCTTAAAGAAATGAAAGGTGATCGGACCTGGCACCAACTCCGATACGAGCAATTGCACCTCTTGTCGCACCCCCATTTTCCGGCAAAGCAGTACGAAACGATCGGGCCACTCCCGATTGCGTAGTGGCGTAGCTGTATGGCGTAAATGGCGTAAATGAAGCAATCCGGAGATCAAATAAAGGAAAGAGCAAAAAATTCCAAACAACCAGCCACAGGTAATGATCGGCATCAAATGTTCCAGTCTTTGACTCATTTCTTCCCAGGCAACACTCCATGGAGATTTCCCAACCGGTACAATTGTCGGATTGGCAGTGGCATCCGATAGGGTCGCCAATTCCGATTGCATCAAAATGACTCCTTCTTCGCTGTATTTAACCCACTGTTTACCAAAGGTTATGCAAGCCATCAGAAGTGCTCCGGTCATCCCCGTCAAGAGCAGCAAGTACCTCAGGTTCGGACTTCTTTTGGGCAACAATCGCAAAATAAAGTTGATGACCAGCACCAACAGTATCAATTGCCAGATACTGTGAATGATGGTCCATCCAAGGGCATAACCCATCGGAGTAATTTCTAGAAAATTAAAGTCAATCATCGTTTTGCTTTTTTTGTTGCTCAAGCCATTTTTGCAGTTCTTCCAATTCTTCCGGAGTCGTTTTACCTTGTCCCAATGCATGCATCACCAGTTTCATAGAAGAGCCTTGGTAGACACTCTTGACAAACCGTTGAAACATGGTTTGTTGCACATCGGCCTGTTTGGGCACCACACTATAATAGTGAGTCTTACCCTTGAGGTCGCGACGGACAACTTCCTTTTCGGTCAGGCGTTGCATCTGTTTCAAAACCGTCGTGTATCCCACTTCTCTCTTCTGCCGAACCTGCTCATAAACAAAACGCACGGTAGCCGGCTCGTTTGCCCAGAGTATCTGCAAAATCTCCAGTTCTGATTCGGTAGGTTGATAAGTTGTTGATTCATCCATACATGGTAGTTTTATTGGAATATGATCATTATCCACTGCAAATATATACGACAAATGACGTAGATCCAAATTTATCTACGTCATTTGTCGTATTTTAACATCTGCACCGAAAAAAAGCCATGGCATACGAAGTACGCACGCCATGACTTTTTAGGAAAATCTTGTTTTAGAACTTCCTTGGAATTGCAAACAAGTGCTTAATCGCTGGAAGAAAGCAAGGCTAATAGTCGCAGAATTTCGACGTAAAGCCAAACGAGGGTAATCAGCAATCCCATGGCCGAAAACCATTCCATGTAGGAAGGCGCTCCGTATTTTTCCCCTTTCTCAAAATTATCGAAATCAAGCAGTAAATTCATGGAAGCAATCCCAATGATGACCAGACTAATACCAATTCCCATGAGGCCACCTTCGTGCAGGAATGGCAAATTGATCCCAAAAAAGCTCAGTACAAAACTAAGCAGATAAACGACCATAACTGCTCCGGTAGCCATGATAACACCGGTACGGAATTTATCGGTCACTTTGATGATGCCGGATTTGTAGATGAAAAGCATAATGAAGAGTACAGCCATTGTCAAAGAAACGGCGTGCATAATAATTCCTCCTTGCCATGCCGCATATGCGGCCGAGATGCCGCCGACGAAGAAACCTTCTAGCGCGGCATAAAGCGGAGCGAGCGACGGAGACAGATGTGGTCTCATCGAGGCGATTACCACGACGATCAAACCGCCGATGGCTCCCCCCATCCAAACCAATGGGCTTGCCATCGTAAAACCAAGAACAGCCGTTGCCAGCATGATGGTGGCCAATATAAAGGTCTTGTTGATGGCTCCCTGGACGGTCATCTGCTCACCGGCTCTCTTAATCATTCCGCCATCAAGAGTGGATGATTGGGAAACCCGTTGATACATTTCCTCTTTCATAACGGGATTCTTGGACTCGAAAAAATTCTTTCTTCTCATTTCTAAAGATTGTTTTTTTTATTTGAACAACTTTTTTCAGGTCTACGATAATACAAAAAATCAGGAAACTTAGTTCGAATACTTTTTCATTTCCCGCGGGTTGATGTATTTCGGAGCCCGGTTTTCCATCAGTGCCTGATGGATCTCATAAGTCACTTGATTCCATTCGGGTTCTTCCAACCAACGCGGGATTTCCAATTCCTTTTCCCACTTCTCCAAAGCGTGCTTCAATTGACCTAATTGGGCGATTGAGTCCTTTCGCAAATCAATGGTTTCTGCCAAATCCCGATCCAGGTCGTACAGTCGGTACCCATAATCGTCCAATCTGATTAGTTTGTAATTGCGGGCCCTTACCGCAGCCATTTTATCTTTTCGCCAAAACAAATGAGTGTGAGGCGCCGTAACGGTTTGCGTCAAAAGATAAGGCAATAGGTCAATACCATCCAATTGAAGGTTTGAAGATAAGTCCCCTCCGGCCGCCGCAATTGCCGTTGGTACAATATCCAAAGATGAAATCAGTCCCCGATAATGCCTCCCTTTGGAGAGGCGGGCCGGCCAACTCATGATAAAGGGCACGCGTTGCCCTCCTTCAAATTTATTTCCCTTCCAGCCTTTCAGGGGCCCCATATTGGATTGATTGTTTGTAGCTCCGCCGTTGTCACTCAAGAAGAAGATCAAGGTGTTGTCATACAGGTTTTCCTTTTTGAGCTTGGTGACCAATTTACCAACATTTTCATCTAGTGACCAGGTCATTGCCGCCAATTCACGCCGCGGATGATCCCGAAATTTTTGCAAGTGTTCTGCTTTTGCTTCCATTGGGGTATGCACTGCATTGAAAGCCAGGTACATGAAAAAACGTTCGTCTTTATGCTGCTGTACAAAATCGACTGCCCGATCACCAAAATAGTCGGTCAGATAACCACTGAAGGCGATTTGTTCTTCGTTGTGTAAGATGGCACGGGGATTTCCCGGTTGATCAACTCGCTCATCCGGGAAGTAGGATCGGCCCCCGGCCAGGAAACCATAAAACTCATCAAAACCTCTCCGCCGGGGATAATAGGCCGGCGTAAGGCCCAAGTGCCACTTTCCGATGACTACCGAATAATAGCCCAATTGTTTCAAATAATCAGCGATGGTCTTTTGTTGCGTATCGAGTCCCATACCCAGCGGAATGCTATTGCATTCGCTCCCAAAACGTTGCTGATAACGCCCCGTGATCAAACCAGCCCGCGAAGGGGCACAAACCGAAGCGCTCACGTGCGCATCGGTAAAAACCACTCCGTCTTTTGCCAAAACATCGATGTTGGGGGTTTCCAGGTCCGTACTACCCATGAAACCAAAATCTGCGTAGCCTGCATCATCGATCAAGATGACGATAATATTTGGGAGTCCCGGGTCTGGTTTTGTAACTTGGGAGGAAATCTCGGGAGCCGATCGGCATCCGGATAACAGCAATAAAGACAACAACCATTTGATTAGTTTGAACATGCATTGCATTTTTCTCAAATCAACACCAACAAAATAATGAAAATAGCTGTAACAGCCGCAACCGGCCAACTTGGAAGTGCGATCGCATTGGCAGCCAAAAAGCAATTGGGCAAAGAACAGGTCGTCGGATTGGCCAGGAGTCCCGAAAAAAGTCAACTTACGGAAATTGAGGTCCGTCCCGGCGATTACAACCAGGTTGAACAATTGCAACAATCCCTCCGGGACATAGACGCAGTCCTACTGATCTCGGCCAATGGCGATCCACAAAAAAGGCCGGCCATGCACCGAAATGTCATCAATGCCGCTAAAAGTGCCGGTGTCAAAAAAATGGTTTATACCAGCATCATGGGACCGATCAGCGGAGCACAGTTTTCCGGAGTCGTTCAAAGTAATCGACAAACGGAAGAAGACATTCGCAATAGCGGCTTACTCTGGAGCATTGGTCGCAACGGCCTCTACTTAGAACCAGACCTGGAATACCTACCCCGATACATTCAAGAGGGAAAGATCTGGAACAGTGCAGGCATGGGAAAATGCCCGTATACCACACGAGCTGAACTGGCTGATGCTTATACACAAATGTTGATAGGAGACGAACACAACAGCCAGATTTACCACTTGTACGGTGAACTGATTACACAACAGCAACTGGTCGATTATTTCAATCAAGCCTATCAACTCGAACTCGTCTATGAAAACATGAGTGTCGAAGCCTATCGCAAGGATCGTACCGACGAATTGGGGCCCTTCTTAGGCACGATTATCGCCGGAATTTACGAAGGAATCCGGAGTCGGGGATTCGAAGTTCCTTCACAATTCGAAAGAGCAGCCGGCCGGCCCCATCAACACTTGTTGGAATACATCCGGGAACAAAAAACTTAGCTGCCCATTAAACTTTTTATGGGATTAATCCATTTATAGAAATATCAGGTGAATCTGCAGGATAAATTTGAACACCTCACCACTTTGAAGACCTCAGAATAATATCGTAAAGAAGGGAAGTAATTTAGTAATTGATCCAACGAAAATGTTAGAACAACCAGTATTGACTGACAAGTCCGTGGACTTGTACCACCGTTTTGCATCCGTTAGACAATATACGGAAGAGCAGTGCGCTCCTCTGCAAATCGAAGACTATGTGCCGCAGCCCGTTCCCTTCATTAGTCCTCCGAAATGGCACCTGGCACATACTACCTGGTTCTTTGAAGAGTTTGTCTTAAAACCCTACTCAGAGCATTACCAGGTATATCACAAAGATTTTAGTTTTCTCTTCAATAGTTACTACAACGCAGTAGGTAAAAGAATATTCAGAGCCGACCGGGGTAATATTACCCGTCCGGGGGTGTCGGAAGTATACGCCTATCGCCAGTATGTAGACGACGCCATGAAGACGTTACTGGCTAAGGCGGAGTTGCCCGCCGAAGTAAGTGAGACCGTTATTCTTGGACTTCATCACGAACAACAACACCAGGAATTATTGATCACCGACCTAAAATACATTTTGGGTCACAACCCCATTTTCCCGGTGTACCGGGAAGGTTTCAGTCTCGTCGAACAAAAGAATGAAAGGTCCGACGTCATCCGCATTCCCGAAGGCGTGTACGAAATCGGATTCAACGGAGAAGGCTTCTGTTACGATAATGAGCTTGGTCGGCACAAGGTCTATTTGCATGAATATCAGATCGCCCAATCCCTCGTCACAAATGGAGAATTCATCGAATTCATCAAAGACGGCGGTTATGAACGTTCCGAACTGTGGCTCGATGAAGGTTGGTCTTGGATTTCAAATCAGCCGACTAAGGGCCCCCTGTACTGGCACCAGCTCGAAGGTCAATGGCACCATTATACGCTTAACGGCTTCAAACCGGTCGCGGAAGACGGTATTCTCTGCCATGTCTCTTTGTATGAGGCCGCAGCTTTTGCAGAATGGAAAGGAAAACGGTTACCAACAGAGTTTGAATGGGAAGTTGCAGCAGACCAATTCAATTGGGGACAACGTTGGGAATGGACCAACAGCGCCTATTTACCCTACCCGGGGTTTGCCAAAGTTGATGGCGCCATAGGTGAATACAACGGAAAGTTTATGATCAACCAAATGGTTTTGCGAGGTGCTTCTACAGCTACTTCTCCCAATCACAGCCGAAAAACTTATCGAAATTTCTTCCATCCGCAATTACAATGGCAATGTTCCGGGGTAAGATTGGCGTTTTAAGAGAAATTTGAACCATGCAAGTAGATCAATTTCCTTCAATCGAACTGGAAGAATACGAATTTGTCAATTCGGCATCCAACCAGGTACACGTTGCAGCCCAATACCTGGCGATGGCCAGCTGCGTTCTGGTACCCCCTGAGGCCGACGACAGTCATACCAATTTGGGGTGGGATACACAAAATCGACTCTTTTTCTCCCACGCGCTCGCTACTGCCCCCCCTATTCATTTGTGTCTGGATCCAATTGGACTGCGTATTCTGTTGGTAAAAAACTACAAAGACATTCTGGATACCCTCGAATTAACGGGGAAATCACAGCAAGAAGGACTGGAGTGGGTCAAAGGCACCCTGATCAGCCGGGGTCTAAATGGCTCTGCCATTAATGGTGAACTGCATTACGAAATGCCGTCCTACGGTCAATTTGGCGAAAGACCTTTTTCTTTTGCTGCCCCCGCCGGATCCCAAGCATTTAGCCATCTCAGGACTTGGGGGGAGCTCATCCTGAATGAGTGCAAGCAAGGATTTCAGCAAGCTCCCGAGGTCCGAACGTGGCCGCATCATTTTGATCACGGAACCAACATTTCGGTAGCTTTTGACGACCAAAATGAAGCAGTCAAATCAATGGGTCTCGGATTGGCCATCCACGATGACATCATCGACGAACATTACTTTTACATCAATCACTGGAAAAAAGACGGTATGGTCGACTACAGCGAATTACCGCCGCTAACAATCGGTGAATGGAACCGTAAAGGTTGGACCGGAGCCACCTACAAATGCTCCGACATGCTACAAATTCAAGATCATGGAGAACGACTACGTTCTTTGAGAACATTTTTCCATTCCGGTATTGCCGCTTCATTGCAGCTCATCGGAACATAACATTATCAAATCCGATTTTTTTAACGCATACTTTAATCTAATGACTGTTGCAACCGACAACTTACTATGTACCTTTGCCAAAGACGTCCTGGAAGGTCTTTCAAGAAAGCCAAAAAAGCTGTCATCCAAGTATTTTTACGACGATACCGGCAGCGGCATCTTTCAGGAAATCATGGAAATGCCCGAATACTATCTCACCGATTGCGAGTTGGAGATTTTGCAGCAACAGTCGGGAGCATTACACTATGCCCTTCAGTATCAGGAGGGATTCAACATCATAGAACTCGGAGCAGGTGACGGTGCCAAAACGAAAGAATTTTTGTCTTATTTGGTCCGACAAAAAGTCGATATCACTTACGTGCCGGTCGACATTTCGGTCAAGGCCCTTGAGATTTTAGAGCAAGATTTGAGTAAGGAAATGCGGTCACTGGATATTCATCCGTTGGCCGGCGATTATTTTGAAGTTTTGGAAGGGTATGATTTTGGTAATAAACCCGCTCTATTCCTGTTTCTCGGGAGCAACATCGGCAATTACGAACAACCGGAGGCCATCGGCTTACTCAAAATGATTCGGAATTACATGCGGTCGGGCGATCAGTTATTGATTGGATTTGATCTAAAGAAAAACCCATTTACCATCTTAAATGCCTACAACGATCCGCATGGCATCACGTATCGTTTCAACATGAATCTATTGGCGAGAATGAATCGGGAACTGGGTGCTAATTTCGCCATCGAACAATTCGATTTTTACCCTTTTTACGACCCAAGAAGCGGCGAAGTCAGAAGCCACTTGTTCAGCAAGATCGACCAGGAAGTATGGATCGATTCCCTTGGACAATACTTCCACTTTCAGAAAAACGAACTCATTTATACGGAACTATCCAAGAAATATGGCTTAGAGGAAATTGAGCATCTGGCAAAACAATCCGGATTTGTACACAAGGAACATTTCCTGGATAGTCGCAACTATTTTAGCGATAGCCTTTGGGTTAAGGAGTAACGCCATGGAGGATAAAGTCGGTCATCTGTTTTTCCAACTCGATTGGGTTAACAGATGACTTTTCCGGTGTGTACCAACTGAACAGCCACCGAATGGAAGATAAGACCGAAAAGGTCGCCACTTCCAGGTCCATCCTTCTCAAGTCACCCGATTCAATTCCAGCCTTTATGATTCCTCGGAATTTACCTTCGTAGGCCTTACGATTTTCCAAAAATTCAGAGCGTCTTGGTTCCTGCAAATGCTTCCACTCGCTTACCAACAAACCGACTTTATAAGGGTTTTCAACCGTCAATCGAATATTGAGAGAGACCACAGCTTTGATTTTCTCAATTGGGGAATAAGTGGATTGCTCAATGTGAATGATACCTTGGTAAAAGCGCTCTGCCATTCCAAAAAGAAATTGGTCCAGCAAATACTGCTTAGAATTGACATAATTGTAAACAGTAGCTGCCTCTATGCCTACCCGCTCGGCAATATCCCGCATGGTAGTCGCTTTAAAGCCCCTTTCATGGAATAGCTTCAGCGTTTCCAAAATCAACTTCTCACTTGTTTTCATAGCTCTCCTTCATACTGTTCTGTACCAAAAATAAAAATTCATCCCCGTTATACGAACAATTGTTAGTATTGAGCTAAAAAACACTGTCAATAAATGTCGTCTGCGAACTTGAAGTAATAAATATTTGTTAGTAATTTTACTAACAATTGTTAGTGTCATAAATTTTAATGATATGCCCATATACCATAAATTAGGAAAGATGCCCTCTAAGCGGCACACCATTTTTCAAAAACCAAATGGGGAGTTGTACTACGAACAGTTGTTCGGAACGATCGGATTCGACGGAATGTCCTCCCTGTTGTACCACGTCAATCGCCCGACAATGGTTAAAGAAATCGGGGATCCCATCGATGTCCAACCCAAAATTGCCATAGAACGCAATATGGCTGCCCGCAAACTAATTGGTTTCGATGTGGCTGCACAAGAAGACTTCCTCCACAGTAGGGTCCCGCTATTGGTAAACTCAGACATCCACATTGGCGTTGCTGCCCCCAAATCTTCTATGACAGATTACTTTTACAAAAATGCAGATGCGGATGAATTGCTTTTTGTTCACCGTGGCACTGGTACCTTGAAAACCCTCGTCGGCAACATTCCATTTGAATACGGAGATTACCTGATCATACCTAGGGGCATGATTTATCAAATTGAATTCGACACCCCGGACAACCGGCTGTTGTATGCAGAATCCTTTCACCCGATTTACACCCCTAAGAGGTATCGAAACTGGTTTGGTCAGTTACTCGAACATTCCCCGTATTGCGAACGAGACTACATCCTCCCTCAAGATTTGCAAACCCACGATGAGAAAGGCGATTTCCTGATGAAAATCAAAAAACAGGGAAGTTTGCACGAACTGGTTTATGCTTCGCACCCATTTGATGTGATTGGCTGGGACGGCTATAACTACCCATATGGCTTTTCCATTCACAACTTTGAACCAATCACCGGTCGAGTCCATCAGCCACCTCCGGTACATCAGACTTTCGAGACTTCAGCCTTTGTGGTGTGTTCTTTCTGTCCCAGGTTGTATGACTATCATCCCAAGGCGATTCCGGCCCCTTACAATCATTCCAACATTGACTCGGATGAGATGCTGTATTATGTGGATGGAGATTTTATGAGTAGAAACAACATCGATAAAGGATACATCACGCTCCACCCGGGAGGCATTCCACACGGACCACATCCCGGAGCTTATGAGCGAAGTATCGGCCAAAAAGAGACGGAAGAATTAGCGGTTATGATCGATACTTTCCGGCCGTTAATGATCACCGAAGCGGCACTTCAAATTGATGACGGCATTTACTATCAATCGTGGCTACAAGCTCATTGATCACAACGAGCAAACCATTCGTTGAAATCACCTAAACTTTTTAAATGCCATTCGCGGGACAAATATCCAATACAGTGCCATTTCGATTCGAATACAGCTGTTGTAACTACCATCACTCCGGTACCACAGCAGCAATAGCAGCCACAGTAACAATAGCAGCAATAGCAGCAATAGCAACCACAGTAACAATAGCAGCAATAGCACCTAAAAAGTTTCACTGGACCAATTATATAATTATAGAATAAGACAAATGACAACAATACATTCCTGGTTCCCAATTCCGATTCACGCTGATTTCAGTATCCATAATCTCCCATTCGGCATCTTTAGTACTTCCAGCACTAAACCTCGAGCCGGAGTGGCCATCGGTTCCTCCATCATCGACCTATCGGCAGCATTCCAACTTGGACTTTTTGAAGGCATACCACTCACCCCGGGAGTCTTTGAGCAAGAGACCTTAAATGCTTTTATCCAATTGGGGAAGCCCATTACGAGTCGGGTTCGCAAAGTTCTTCAGGAGAGTCTCTGCAGTAAAGCAAGTCCATTAAAAGACCATGAAGCAGCGATCGTGGACCAATCGGTTGCCACCATGCACCTTCCGGTCAAAGTTGGTGACTACACCGATTTCTATTCCAGTATTGAACATGCTACCAACGTTGGAAAAATGTTTCGGGATCCCGCCAATGCGCTACTGCCCAACTGGCGGCATTTGCCGGTAGGTTACCATGGCCGTTCCTCTTCGATCGTGGTAAGCGGAACGCCCATCAGACGGCCTTGGGGACAAGTCTTACCCAAAGGAAGTAAAAACCCCGTTTATCAGCCTTCCGGTAGAGTCGATTTCGAATTGGAAATGGCATTCATCGTTGGAAAATCGACGGAACTGGGAGCAACCGTAACAACCGATCAAGCGGAAGATCACATTTTTGGGTTGGTTCTTTTTAACGACTGGTCGGCCCGCGATATCCAAAAGTGGGAATACGTTCCGCTCGGCCCCTTCCTGGGTAAAAGCTTTGGGTCTTCCATTTCTCCCTGGATTGTAACCCTCGACGCGCTGGAGCCCTTCCGGGTTGCCGGCCCCCAACAAACACCAGCG
>JANQRV010000230.1 GCA_028284395.1 Saprospiraceae bacterium | reverse complement strand
GGCAGCCAATCATCGGTAACTGCGTAGCCTGCTATTTTCCAACCCGTCGGATATTTTCTTGCATCAAAGGATTCCTGCAGCGCTCGAAGATACCATCGTTTGTATTGGCCGGGCGGCCAGCTCCTGGCAATACTTGTTTGCCACGACCGGTCGGAAACCAGGTGCAATATTCGGTCTTTGCCCCTGGAAATTTGTAGCGAAAATAGAAAACCCGGTTTCCCGATGGGCCAGGTACCATCACCGTGACCGAAATAAAGGACTTCAAAGGCAATCACATTTTTGCCTCTTTTTAGTAAGCCGGACAGATTGACCGGATCGGCCTCTGACCAGCGCGGATCGCTTGGTGCCGGTCCAAACTGAACTCTTTTGCCGTTGACGTATAGCTTGTACCTGCTTTCGGCCAAGATCCAGCCTTCTGCCTTTTCGGGAACAGCAGACAGATCGAATGCTCTCCGGAAAAGCACAAAAGTATTCACGAGCGTACGTCGGCTCGGATACCAAATCCACTTTGCCGGCGAGAGATCCAGCGTTTGGTAATGGTCGGCAACCTCAACGGGGCTCTGCCACGACTCCGACAATCCTTTACGATTCGTATCCGTCAGATGGGTAAATGGCAACATGGAATAGGCACCGGCACTGGAAGCCTTTTTGAGAAAGTCCCGGCGGTGAATGGAATGACGTTTCCTTTTCATGGGTGAAAGCGATTAGATCACTCGTCCCTGGTCGCCGGTTTGATGTAATAGGTAATCAACCCAATCAAAATAAGGCCGAGGCCTAAAACGCTCTCCAACGGGCGTTCGTACAAAATATACGAGAGGACGATGACGCTGAATAAGATATAAATAATTTGCAAAGTTCGGCCAAAAGGGCTTTTGAAGGCATCCTCCCGGTTTCGGTCGATGTAAAATGTCGAAATGACCGTTAGGGTACTCATCAACTGCAACAAAAATCCGGCGTAGAGCATCACCTGTTCCAGGGAGGCAGTAAGCGTGAGGCCGATACTGATCAAAGCCTGAAACCAAATGGCTCGAACTGGGATTTTCGACTTCGACTTAACCGCCAAATACTTCCACAACGGATGTTCACTCGCCATTGCTTGTGTCACCCTGGATCCGATCCAAATATAACTGCTGATGGTGGCGACCAATTGAATGGCGATGAAAAAACTGATCCATAAAGCCCCGCGATTTCCCAAAATGTTCCCGAAAGAAATGGTGGCTACTTCCGCCTGCCCCTCCAATTGTGCGACACTGGCATGACGCAACATCACTACCTGTAAGCCAATGTAGATAATGGAAACGACCAGTGTACCGGCAATGAGTGAAAAAGGTAGGTTCTTTCGGGGTTCTTTAATCTCCCCAATGATGTACGCCGATTGATTCCATCCCTGATAAGCATAGGAGACGTAAATGAGCGACACCGCAAAGCCCGGTTTCCAAATCTCTTCCTTCCAGACACCATCAAAGGATAGGGCATTGACCTCCGCTGGCGCATAGGTAAACCCGATAAAAATCAACAACAAGACAAAAGAAACCTTTAAAAGGCTGGAAAAATCCTGAAATAGGCTACTTGTCTTCAGCGTGGTGGAATGAATCAAACACAAAACAACAATCGCAAGAATGCTGAAGGTCTTGGCGTAATCTCCCAGGCCCAAAGGGATGGCCATATAGTCATACATGGCCAGGGCGGCAATCGCCACCGGAGCGGAAAACCCTACCGTCAAAGAAGTCCATGCATAGAGGTAACCAAAAATGGGATGAAAAATCCGGGAAAGAAAGATGTAGTCCCCTCCCGATTCTTTGAAATGGGTACCTAATTCCGCGTAGGTGAATGCCCCGATCAAAGCGATCAATCCCCCAATGGTCCAAAGGATAATAATACTCCATGTATTTCCAACTTCAACCAGTTGGAACCCGAGCGAAGTGAACACCCCAGTACCGATCATACTGGAAATGACCAGGGCCGTTGCCGTCCGTGGGCCAATCTTAAAGTTGGAATCGTTCATAAACAATCTTCGTTAAAATAGTGGCAGTGCATTCGGGCCGGTGTCCCTGAAAAATCCGGTAACCAATGTGCTGGCTGGGCAAAAGGGCAATCGTGCATCCGCAGAGCGTTTGCGCAAATATATGTTTCTATATTTAAGCGGAAGGAAAAAATACCCGGACTCGATCAACTTTTCTAACGTTTTTTGGTACTTTTTCGAGTCATTGTCAAAAAAGAACAACAATTATGTCCAAAAAGTGGATCGATCAACCAACGAATATTCGCAAAGGGGAAGAATTGGAGCTGGAGTCCCTCGAAAAGTACTTGTTAGACAACATTCCGGGATCAGAAGGGCCGCTCGTAGTCGAACAATTCCCCGGTGGCGCTTCCAACCTCACCTACTTGATAAAAATGGGAGACCAACAGTTGGTCCTGCGTCGACCTCCATTCGGTACCAACGTCAAATCGGCCCACGATATGGGCCGGGAATACAAGGTTCTGAATGCCCTGAGTAAAGCCTATAAAAAAGCTCCCCGTCCGTTGTTGTATACCGAAGACCAGCAGATTATCGGCTCTTCCTTTTACGTCATGGAACGGGTACAGGGGGTTATATTAAGGTCTGCTCACGGACCGGCCAAGGATCTGCCCCCCGCTACCATCCGCAGCATCGCCCGCTCGCTGATGGAAACTTTGGTGGAGTTGCACGCGATCGACTACCAAGCATTTGGTTTAGCCGACCTGGGGCGCCCTCAAGGATATACCGAACGCCAAATCACCGGATGGACCAAACGTTATTTCAAAGCGAAAACCGATGAATGGCCAGAAGTGGAGAAGGCGGCGGAGTGGTTAAACAACAACATCCCAAACGAAACGGATGATGCCCTGATCCACAATGACTACAAACACGACAACGTAGTGCTGGACCCCAACGATCTGACTAAAATTAAAGCCATATTGGACTGGGAAATGTGTACGCTGGGAGATCCACTCATGGATTTGGGTTCGGCAATGGCCTACTGGCCCAATGTCGACGACCCCAAAATAGTCTCGGTTAAAGAACAAACCCCCGCTTATCTACCGGGCAATCCGAGCCGGCATGAAATGCTGCAGCTCTACGCAGAAAAGAGTGGACGGGATCCCGGGAATTTCGTTTTTTATTACGTCTACGGCCTCTTTAAGTTGGCCGGCATCATACAACAAATATATTACCGGTATCACAAAGGATTTACCCAGGATCAGCGATTTGCCCGGATGCATCTCCGGGTCCAGGCACTCGGCAAACAAGCGTGGCTAGCCATTCAACGACAGCGAATTGATGATCTGGGTGGCTAGCTTAAGCCGTCAGCCCTCCATCGACCGGAAGTGCATGTCCGGTAATAAAACTGGCCTTTTCGGATGCCAGCCACAGCATTGCTTCCGCCATTTCCGAAGGCTGCGCGAAACGCTTCATCGGCACGCCCCGCTTCAACTTGTCGGAGAGTCCTTCCGAGATCTGGTCCATAACGGCTGGTTGAAACATCGGGGTGATGGTAAAGACCGGACAAACGGCATTGATCCGGATCTTGTGACGGGCATATTCCATCGCTGCAGTTTTCGTCATCCCGACTACGGCATGTTTACTGGCCACATAGGCCAGGCTATTGGGAAGTCCCCTTAAACCGGCAATGGAGGAAGTATTGACAATACTACCGCCACCCTGCTTAATCATCTGCTGGATTTCCATTTTCATGCAATAAAACACGCCGGTCGTATTGATGGCCATAACGCGGTCCCAATCGTCGATATCGGCCTCGGCCGTCTTTTGGGGGTATCTATTACCCACCCCGGCATTGTTGACCGCAACATCCAAGCGACCGTAGGCGGAGACGATGTCATTCATCAACTTTTCGACTTCTCCGAAATTGGACACATCGGCCCTAAGAAAAATGGCGCTTCCGCCAGCGGCGGTAATGGACTGTACCGTTTCTTCCCCTCCCGCTGCATTGACGTCCGATACGACCACTTTGGCCCCTTCTTTGGCAAACATTTGAGCGGCTACTCGACCGATGCCCGATCCGGAGCCGGTTATCAATACTACTTTATCTTTGAATTCCATGTGTTGAATTTGTTTGTGCTGTAGGGAAGTCGTCATCAGGCTTCCATGGAGACAATGATTTTTCCCTTTACTTTGCGGTCCATCATATCTTGAAGGGCTTGCGGCGCTTCTGCCAGCGGATAAACTTTGTCAATATGCGGATTCAATTTACCCTCGTTATACAACTGAAACAAAGCCATCGTATTCTTCATATTATTGCCCGGTTCTTCTGCGGTAAACCTACCCCAGAACACCCCCATGATTTCACATCCCTTCAACAGGGGTAAGTTCAGCGGAATTTTGGGAATGCCCGCGGGGAAACCAACCACTAAAAACTTCCCCTTCCAAGCGGTGGCACGCAACGCAGCTTCAGCATAGTCACCACCAACGGGGTCGTAGACCACATCGACTCCTTTGCCCTCCGTCAATTCTTTCGCACGGGTCTTCAAATCTTCTTCTCGGTAATTGATGATTTCATCCGCTCCATATTGTTGGCACAGCGCCAGTTTCTCAGCAGTAGATGCCGCTGCGATCACTCTCGCCCCCATTAGTTTACCCAGTTCTACTGCCGCCAGACCTACACCTCCCGAAGCACCCAGCACGAGGAGCGTTTGCCCCTCTTTTAGTCGGGCTCGATCTTTTAAAGCGTGGTATGATGTAGCGTAGGCCATCATGAAAGAAGCAGCTACGTTGAAGGACATGGACGGCGGTTTGGGAAAAATGCGTTTGGCATCGGCAACCACTTCCTCAGAAAATCCGCCGTGCGGAATCAGACCGAACACCTCATCTCCTACTTTCAGGTTTTTCACTTCCGCCCCCACCGACGTAACGATTCCGGCAATGTCGCTGCCCGGCGAAAACGGCATGGGTGGTTTAAATTGATACAACCCCTGGATCATCAATGTATCGGGGAAATTGACGCTACACGCCTTTACATTGATGACGACCTGCTTTGGTCCGGGCTCGAGCGGCGGCAATTCCTCCAGGACAAGTTTGGCTGGCGGTCCGTATTCCTTGCACAAAATAGCTTTCATATTCTTTGCTTTGATGTTTGTACTGGAATATAGCAAAAAATTGAGCAACCGTCGTAACTAAAGAAACAACCCGCAAACAAAGAAACAATAGCAGATACAGGAAGCCCGGAAAAAACACTATCTTAATCCAAATCCACATGTCCAACCAATTAAAGAATCATGGAAAGGATCAAAAACAAATTTAATTTAAACGGTAAAGTAGCTTTGGTGACGGGAGCATCGAAGGGAATCGGAGAATCCATCGCTCGGGGCCTGGCAGAATTTGGAGCAAAGGTGATTGTCAGCAGCCGCAAACAGGAAGCAGTGGATGCAGTTGCCGAACAGTTCCGATCGGAAGGCCTGGAGACAGCAGCCGTTGCATGCCACGTCGGCCACGAAGATCAATTGGAAAATTTGGTCCAAAAAACGGTGGATCTATTCGGTGGCGTAGATATTCTCGTCAATAATGCCGCCACCAATCCAACGTTCGGTCCCTTGTTGCAACTGAATGGACCGACATTCGATAAAATAATGAACATCAATGTGAAGGCATGCCATTTACTGGGCAATCTCTGTCATCCGATCATGAAAAGCCGCGGCGGTGGATCGGTTATCAATATTTCTTCGGTGGGCGGTGTCCGCCCGGGCGACGGATTGGCCATGTACAGTGTCAGTAAAGCAGCCTTGATCATGCTTACCCAAGCCCAGGCACGAGAGTGGGGCAAGGCCGGCATTCGCGCCAATGCCATTCTGCCCGGAATCATTAAAACTAAATTCAGCGCTGCCCTGTGGCAAAATGAGCAGTTATTGAAAGTGGTAGAAAAAACATTCCCCGCCGGGCGGATCGCAGAACCGGATGAAATGGCGGGTCTGGCAGTATTGCTTGCGTCTGATGCCGGCAGCTATTGCACCGGAGGGATCTATACAGCCGATGGAGGACATCTTGTCGCTTAGGCAGGAGCCCTTACTCCTGGTCAACTTCTCTTTTGTAACCGATCTTTCCTTGGTATGGATTCGAATTCATGGTCTGCTGGTTACTCAGCGTGGACAAATATTCAACGACATTAACCAGGTCGCGCTCTCCCATGACTTCCGCCAGACCGGCGGTCATAAGTGAATGCTCCAGTTCTTCCGTAGCTACGATGTCGGCTTTTGCCAAGGACTGCGTGGTTCCATTCTGGATCTTGATGTCGATCTTATCGGTAGTCTCCGATACGATGTAACCTTGATAGTGTGCGCCGTTTTTCATTTCGTAATGCATTCCTGCAAATCCAGGACTGATGCCGGCATCCGGATAGAGGATTGCGCTGTACAGGGCATGTTTCCCTAATTTGTTGGCGATTTCGGAAAGGTCCGGACCAAATTCCGCCCCCAGAAAATCGACTTGGTGACAACTCATGCAGTGCGTTGAAAAGATTTCCTTTCCTCTTTCCACGCTGCCCTCTAATTTCATCAGGCTTTCGATGGAAGAAATCTCCGTCTTACTACCTTCCAGTCCATCCAGGTAACGGATGCCAATGTCCCGGTCTATCGGGCGGTTTGCCACCAGTAAACAGGTCGCTGCGGTCTTGACGATTTCATCCGGCAGGTTTTCTATTTGCAGCAAATTCTTAATGCGATCTTCCCAGCCCCAATCCACTGCCAACGCCTGCACCGCCTTTTTGCGGAGGCTCATCTGTTCTCCTTCATCGAGCACCACCCGCTGCAATAAATCCTTGCTGGTTGGCTGGTTAATGTGTTTCAACACAGTCACCACTTCCGGTCTTTGCGGTCCATCTATTGCCGTGATAAACCGCTCCCACCCCTGAAGATCCAAAATCAGTTCGGCCGCGCGTACGCCAATTTCATGATCGGGACGGGCCACGACCATTTGAAACAATCGTGGCAACTCCTCATTGAGCTGAAGGTTGGCAACCAGGTCCAGGTATTCTCCGGAACCGCGCAACTCCGGTAATAGGGTGCGGACGACCCTCCGAACCTCATTGGAACGTGCGACATATTCCGGCGACAAATGTGTCAGCAACATTCGTTGAAAGGCTTTTTGATCCTGACGATTCAGCGCCAAGAGCTCCGTTAGCTGTCGGTCTTTATCAGGTGCCACGACAAAATCCGTCGCACGCAGATAGCGAGCCAGATCGACAGCAGGCTCATCCGTATTTCTCAGAATTCGCAAAAGATAGGCGAAGGACTTTTGCGCCCGGCTCCGCCAAATGATGTCCCGCCCCGCTGGCGTATCCCATTTACTTTTGACTCTTTTCAGCCAGGCGTCGAAACAGGCGTCCCATTGCTCCATTGCTCCAATGCCTAGCGCCTCCAGGTACCATCGGTCTTTTCCATCGTGCTGCACTGCCAAGTCCGCCCAAATGGTCGGTACGGTCGGAGAATCGAGCTCGCGCAAGGCAATGGCCACTTCCCGTCGTACTTTCGCCGAAGGATCCTTGGCCATAAATTGCAGAATGGATATAATTTTGTCTGCGTATAATTGACGGGCCACCCGAATTCCCGTGGCGCGCAACAACTCATCCTCATCCTCCAAGGCGCTTTGCAAATGACGTTCATTCAACCGGGCCAGCAACCAGATCGCTCTGGCGCGGTAAATCGGATTGTCGTTTTCCCATAGGGATACCAGCTGATCTTCGGCCTCCCGGCCCATCTGTTCCAAGGCGGTCCAGGCGAGGTATCGGGTCGCGGCATTGGGGCTCTTCAGTGCTTTGACGGCACTTTTGGCCGAAGATACTTTCACTCGTGGTATCGCGTATTTACTGACCGATGGTGCGATCCTGAAAATGCGGCCTCGAGCATTGTCTCCCGACCAGTTTCCACCCACGCCGGGGTCGTACCAATCGGAGGCAAAAACAGAACCATCGGGTGCTACCGACACATCCGTAGGCCGGTACCAGGCATCCGCTCTTCTGGTCAGAACGGGGTGTTCTTCCGCACTAAAACCCGCTCCTTGGTCCGTTAGACCAACCATGCGGACAGTGCCGGGCCCCGCATCTGCATGCAGCAATTGTTGCCGAAAAGCCGAGGGCAGCAAATCTCCTTCGTAAAAGGTGATGCCACAGGGTGAACCCGAGCCGGTGATGAACAAATTCGGCACCACTCCCGGATCATTCTGGTGCCAGTGGCGACTGGGAATCTCGGGGTGCATGCCACTGCGACTGACCTGCCAGGAAGCTTGTGTCAGTTCGTCCCGATATCCATAATTACCATATTCCATCACGTAGTTGAGGCGAACTGCTTTGTTACCATCGTCGTCGTTATCCGATTGCCACATGCGGCCGTAAGAGTCCACGCAAACTTCGTAATTGTTGCGAAAATTGTGCCCGAGCGACTCCACATTACTGCCATCCATTTCGCATCGAAATACCATACCGTGTTGATACGGAACCCCTGTCCACTCCACTGGATTGCCCATTTTGTCAATGACCCGGCTTCCATTCGGACGAAGCATCCCCCTGCTGGCATTCCCATAATTAAAGTAAAGTCTGCCATCCGGACCAAACGAAACGGCATGCACCGCATGATCATTCTGCTTGGGCCCCATCCCCGTCAATAATGTGTCGATCCGGTCGGCTCGGTCATCTCGATTCAAATCCGTCAGAATGAGAATATGTGGACTGGTGGATAGATAGACTTGATTGTCAAAAACGCCGATCCCCATGGCACCATCTACTATCGGATCCTGATAGAAGACCGTGCGGTGATCAGCTTTCCCGTCTCCATCGGAATCCTCTAAAATCACGACCATGTCTCCGCCCTCCCGTGGAGGGTTGTCCGGGTTATTCCAGGGCCGATAATTGACATTTTCAACAACCCAAACCCGCCCCCTGTGGTCAACATCTATGTTTGAAGGGTTTCGCACCAATGGCTCGGAAGCAAAAAGTTGGGCCTCCAATCCATTCCCCACTTCCAGTCCGGCCAGGGCATTTTCCGGCATTCTCGTTTCTGCTTCCGTCAGTTTTATCGAACCGTCTTTGCCGGAATCACTGGTACTGCAGGAGTTGGCAAGCACTAAATAAAGTAAGAGGTACAGGCACTTTCTCATCGGTCAAATATTTCAACATTAGCGTCTGGCAGCAATCGCCCCTCCCCCAACACTGTTAATCCGTAAAATAAAACTTCCGACCCTCGATGACCCGCCCCGCTATTTGCCCTTCCTCCATCAATAGATCGAGGATTCCGAGCGTCATCAAGAAGGTCCCAACGTGGCGTCTACTGCCGTATAATTGTTCCTGAATATCGTGAAAATTATTTAGACCCCCACGTATGGAATCCAATGCTTTTGTCATTTTTGAACGGATGCTATTGACTTGCCTTTCGATGACCGCACTGACATTTTCAAAAGCTTCTAAATGACCTGGATACGCAACGTTTATTTTCTTTTTTGACAGTTTGTCGTAGGAGGCCATCATCATGACCAGGCTCTTCCCCCGTTGGTGGGGTGGTTGAATTTCGGCATCGACCAATGGGATCGCAATGCGACTCAACAACATATCTGCCGAAAAAAGCTGACCGCTTGGTTCATGGTAAAAGCACGTTTGATTGATACAATGTCCGGGAGTGTAGATGACCTCCCAGTCCAATCCGGCAAAATGCAGTTGGCCGTCCATGGCAAAGGTACGGATGCATTCAACCGGCACTTCATCCCAGAAGGGAGCGAGCATTTCGTATCCGCGTTGGCGCTTTTTCGGACCGGTAGAACTTGGGAATAATTCCAGGTAAGCAGCGTGAAAAGCAGTATCGCGCTGGTCCAGTTTGGCCTTCAGGTCAATGGCCCATTCTCTTGCGTATTCCGGCAGCCAGATCTCCGCTCCACTCTCCTGCGCAATTCGATTCGCCATGCCCATATGATCCATATGGGCATGGGTTACAAACACTTTTGCCAAATCCTTTATTTGCAATCCGTTGGCCCGCAACTTTGCCTGCAGCACTTCCCAACTGGCCTCCGTTTTTTCGCCGCAGTCGATCAGTACGGGCTCCGGCTCCTTGACCAGCCAGCAATTGACAGACATGATTTCAAAAGAAGTGGGCAACTCAATTCTAATGGGTGTATTCATCGATTATCCAGGCCTTTGAACACTTTTTAAATCACTTAAGTAATGAGTAGAAGCCTTATAAAAGAACCAGATGGACAGAAGACCGGTAAGCAAAGTAAATAAGAAAGCGTACCGAAGGGATTCTACACCGTAAGTGGGTTCCAGCCAATCGCTCAACATTCCGATGATCATGGGACCGAATCCCAAACCAATCAGATTTAGAATGAAAAAGAAAATAGCGGAGGAAAAAGCGCGTTTCCGCGCATCCACCAGGCTATGCGTAACGGCCAGACAAGGTCCCAAATAGATTCCCACTCCCATATTTGTTAAAATCGTCGTGGCGATCACCACGGTGGAGTTGGGAGAAAAAACGATCACAAAGAAAGGTATAAAGGCCAACAATCCCGCTACGACCGGCAACCAGAGATACCACCTTAGATCGTGTTTCCGCCAGCGGTCGCCCAAATATCCGCCGAGAAAGGTTCCCAATCCTCCTCCCAATCCAGTCGTTATTCCCAGCCAAATACCGATGGTCATTGGCTCGAGTTCGTGAATCCGCTCCAAGAAAGGCGGAAAGAAGTTGCCGATACCGTAACTTCCAAAAGTGTGCAGTCCGGAAGCAAACGCCAAATAGACAAAAGTTTTCTTCGATAAGAGATTTTTGGCAACCTCACGCACCGTAAAAGTATCTTTTTGCTGCTCCGTATCATTGTCCGATAGGCCCTTCAACGGCTCCTTCACCGTAAAGTATACTAAAAGTGCATATAAGATTCCCGGTATCCCCATGGCATACAAGGTGATCCGCCAACCAAATTGCTGTCCTAAAACGCCACCAACCAGAAATCCCAGAAAAACGCCGATGTAGATCCCCGTGGAATAAACGGATAAAGCCGTGGCCCGCTTCTCCGGAGGAAAATAATCCGATATGATCGCATGCGAGGGTGGGCTGCCTCCTGCTTCACCAATTCCGACACCAATTCTCGCCAGCGCAAGCTGAAAGAAATTTTGCGCCATGCCGGAAATGGCCGTCATGGCACTCCAAACCGCCAACGCAACTGCGACTACATTTTTACGGTTGCTGCGGTCGGCATAACGAGCGATCGGGATCCCAAGGGTAACGTAGAAGATGGCGAAGGTGAATCCCGTCAGCAAGCCCAATTGGGTATCGGATAGTCCCAGGTCCGCTTTGATCATCTCCTGTAGAATGGTCAGGATTTGCCGATCGATGAAGTTAAAGGTATAGACTCCCGTCAGGATCAGGAGGACATACCTGGTGTAGCCCTTGCTGTAAGTTGGTTGATTCGTTTGTTGTGACATAAGTTTGGTTCAATATTTTCTTGTAATATAGGGAATAAAAACATCACCAATGAACCGTCGTAACTTTGTCAAAAACGGCTTATTTGCCATGGGAAGTACCGGAACACTGTCCTTCCCGAACTCCAAAGATCAACCCGCAAAACCCGCCATTCTCAAAACCGATACCCACGTACATTTTTTCGATCTTCAGAAATTGAAGTATTCCTGGCTTAAAAATGCCCCGGAAATCAACCGGGATTTTGACCTGGATGATTACCGGGCCGCCACCGAGAAAGCGAACATCGGCAAAATGCTATTCATGGAAAGTGGTGCCGATGCAGGTTTAGGCGTGAAAGAAGCAAGATTGGTCTCCGCAATGGTTGCCAAAGAACCCAGAATCAAAGGGATCATCGCCAAACTGGACATTTCTAGAGGAGAAGCATTGCGGCCCGATCTTGAAGCATTGGTCAATCTGAATTTGGTAAAGGGAATTCGGTCTCAATTTCCCGATGAAGCAGCGACTTCCCCGGCATTCCTGGCCGGCATGCGTATGTTGCAAGACCAACGGATGACGTTCGACCTATTGGTGTCTCCAGGTCGTTTAGGAACGGCACGCCAACTGGCAAAAGCCTGCCCAAACAATACTTTTATTCTTGATCACTTGGGTAATCCGACAACTGGTGCTGACGGCATGTCCGTGTGGAAAGCAGGCATCCGGGCATTGGCCGAGCTACCCAACGTACATTGCAAAATTTCAGGCATCATCACCCGAATTGGTAAAGATTGGAAAACAAGGGATTTAAGGCCTTACATTCAATTTGCCATTGAGCAATTTGGTGTCGATCGGCTGGTGTATGGAGGTGACTGGCCTGTGGTTTTAAGGGCAGGTTCTTACCAAAGCTGGTCGCGGGCTTTCGAAAAAATAACGAAAGCATTGACCGTGGATGAACGAGCGAAAGTGTTCCACGGCAATGCTGATCGAATTTATAACTTAGTTTAGTCCTAACCACGATACCGTACCCGCGTCTGTCTGCTTCTGGGAGTAGTAACATTGCGGTAATTGCTTCTTGGCGAAATAGGACGTTGTTGGTGGTAGCGACGCAAGGATAAGCTGTCTCTGATGATTCCACGACCTTGGTTGTTTCTCATACTGCGGTATTTCAATTTATCCTTATCGATTGATTTTAGTTTGTAATATTCCGGGTTACGTGCAGGGGTCCGACCTCTTTTAGTATAATCGCCCTGGTATTTACGAGCTATCGAGCTTTTGGTCATTCTGCTCTGAGCCTCCACGGTGTCCAGTGAAAAAAGGAACATTAGGCTGAAAAAAATGGTTGCTAGTAAACTTTTCGTATTCATGATTATTTTTTTTAGTGATGTTGATGAACTGTATACAACCTACTGTGTACTACCGGGCGTAAATGTCTCCTCCATTGATTTTCTTAACGCCTTTTTAACAAATTAATCGGATATTAGCAGCAAAGAATTTGACACGATTAAATGAAAGCTCTACAAACGGAGGCGAGGACAGACCTGGGAGTCAACACGCTCCAGTGGGCCTCCTGGATACTGGGCGCCACGGTTTGGTTAAGCGCCCTGATCTTTGGTCTCTACATTTTAGTGGTATACGCCTATTCTCTTTTCAGCGGAGAAATGATGAACTGGAACGACCTCTTACCCGGTTTGTATGATGGCTCTAATCGAACCTCCACCGTTGGGATTGGACTTCATTTTTTAGGAGGCGGTCTTCTCTTGATATTTGGATGTATCCAATTGCTCGAACAAGTCAGAAATCGTTATCCTCTGATCCACCGGGTCATTGGACGCATTTATGTGATCGCATCGCTGGTTACCGCACTTGGTGGCTTTGCCTTTATTTTGTTCAAAGGAACCATCGGTGGTTGGATCATGGACGTGGGGTTTGGCCTTTATGGCCTTCTGATGTTGGTGGCAGCCTGGGAAACCATTCGAAGGGCACGCAAAGGCCAATTTGAGTTGCATCGCGCATGGGCATTGCGCTTATTCGCCCTGACGATTGCATCGTGGTTATACCGTATGGAATACGGCTTTTGGTTTATGTTGGCCGATGGTTGGGGCCATCAAGATGACTTTCACGGCTCTTTTGATTTCTTCATGGATTTCTTCTTCTATATTCCCAATCTGATGGTAGCCGAAATTGTGATTCGCCGGGTGCAACTGTTTCGGACCCCCGCGCTTCGCTTTGGAGCAGCTGCCTTTTTACTACTGGCCATCAGCTTCATCCTTTTGGGAAGTTATTATTTCACCAGGCACCTTTGGGCTCCGGCCATTATAGGCTTCTTCCGAGGGTAGGTCCGGCGCATTTCAATAAAGTCAACAATATGAAAATCCGTACCCTGCTTCTTTTATCGTTATTTTTATGTTCGTGCCAGGAAAAAGAGACCGCTGAAATTGAACGTCCGAACATCCTCTTCATCATGGGCGACGACCACACTACCCAGGCCATTAGCTGCTACAATGGGTTGTTCGCCGATTTCGCGCGGACGGAAAACATCGATCGACTGGCGGCGGAGGGATTCCGGTTCGACCAGGCCTTTTGCACCAATGCGATCTGCTCCCCTAGTCGCGCCACCATCCTCACCGGCAAATACAGTCACAAAAACGGTGTCTACATTCTCGGACAGCCCTTTGATAGTACCCAAACTACCTCCGCCAGTTTGCTTCAGCAAGCAGGTTATCATACCGCTGTTTTCGGCAAGTGGCACCTAAAGTCCAGACCGGCCTACTTCGATACTTACAAAGTGCTTCAGGTTCAGGGCCGCTACCAGGACCCTCAATTCCTTGAAAATGATTCCGATCAATTGAAAACCTACGAAGGCTGGGCCACCGATGTGATCGCCGATATGACCATCGATCACCTGCGAAAGCAAAAAGGAACCGACAAACCGTTCTTCGTCATGTGTCACTTCAAAGCGACTCACGACCCCTGGGCTTCTCGCCCCCCATTCGACACCCTTTTTCAAGACATCGACCTGCCGGAGCCCGAAAATCTATTCGATGAATACGAAAATCGATCCAATGCTGCAAAGATGACAACGCTGAAACTGGAGCTCATCAACCAAAGTACTTTTCCGCATCAACGTCTGGAAAATGTTTCCAGCATGGAACAGCGACGCTACATTTATCAGCAATACATCAAGGATTTTCTGAGGTGCGGTCGGGTGCTGGACGAGAATGTTGGCCGCATCCTTGACTTTCTTGACGAGGAGGGATTCAGCGAGAATACCATCGTCATTTATACGGCTGACCAGGGACACTTTCTCGGAGAACACGGCTTTTTCAGCAAGCGCTTCATTTACGAAGAAGCGATGCGAATTCCACTCATTATACGATCTCCCGATCAAACAAAGTCCGGAACGACCAGTCAACTTTTGGTAGAAAACACCGATATAGCACCTACCATTGTCGACTTGGCCGGTTTAGCGGTTCCAACAGAGATGCAGGGGCGCAGCCTCAAGCCGGTGCTCAGCGGTACAACTCCCGAAGATTGGCGGTCCGCCATTTACTACCGCTACTGGCAACACATCTTGCATCGTAGGGTGCCGGCTCACTACGGCATTCGCACTGCACAACACAAATTGATCTTTTACCACGGAATGCCACTGGGGTTGACGAATTTTGATGCCACGGAGCCGGAGTGGGAATTCTTTGATCTGGTCAATGACCCGCATGAAATGGTTAACAGCTACAATGATCCTGCACAAAAAGAAACAGTTGCGCTGCTAAAAAAACAGCTGGGGAATCTAAAAAGAGAATTGGGGGATGAAGATGCCGCTTATCCCAAATTGGATAGCATCAGTCGAGAACATTTCTAATTGCGGACAAAAATGCGCAATATGGATTCCGTACCCAAGCCTACGGCCATGTTGAAACGCTTTGTTATCTTATCCTTCATCATCATTTTAATCATCGTTTCTTATCAAAAACACAATACTTGCGAATGCCTTAGAAGAATATCCTACAAAGACGTCTACAGCAATAGCAACCTGGACATGGACGCCCTTTTCAGTACCCCGGAAGAAAAGGAATTGGAAAGCATTTTAAAGGATTGGCAATACCGGCCCAGCAAGGCGTCCGATCAGGAATTGATCAAGGAATTTGACTACAGCAGCAATCGCCCCATTCAGATCTGGCAGCATGGTCCCGATACGGCAAGACACTACGGTGCCGTCCTACTACCGACCAATTATCAACCGACAGAAAAATACCCTCTGCTATTGCTGGCAGCGGGCCTGGACCAGAAAAATCCCAGCGTCAATCTGGATAAAAACAATTATTGGAAAAAACTGATCTATCATCTAGACGACCACTTCATTCTGATCCCATCCTATCGGGGTCAGGCACTCGTAGTGGCCGGTCGACGCTATTGTTCAGACGGCTTCTTTGGCGATGCTTTTGACGGAGCCACGGACGATGCATTGGCGCTCATTGATTTAGCTCAATCGCACTACAAGAATATTGACACGAGCCGATTGGTTGCCTACGGCATTAGTCGCGGTGCCACCGTCGTCCTCTTGGCGGGAATTAGAAATCCGGACTTGGATTTGATCATCGCTCAATCCGGCCCGACCGATTTCTTCAATCGGGAGACCCGCGTACGCTACGGCTTTCAATATCGCTATCAATTCTTAAGCCAACAAAAGCCACTGGCCGACATTCGGGCCAAAATCTTGAAAAGCTCACCGCTCCTATTCATCCATGAACTCCAAGGCAACGTCAAATTGATCCACGGCGTCGACGACTCCGTGGTACCGCTATGGCATGCGGAGCATCTACACAAAAGATTCCCGGACTCCTCCAGAATCGACTTTTATAAGCGCCAAGGGGGGCACCGATTGTACGAGCTGGAACCAACCTTAAAATGGATTAAAGGATAGAACCGGTTTCGGCCTGGATTCCTGTTTACTCCGGGCGCTTGTAACAAACACAGTCGATTTCGACCTTGCAATCTACCATCATCATGGCCTGAACACAGGCCCTCGCCGGGGCATGTTCTCCGCCAAAGTACGAGGCATAAACCTTATTAAAGGTCCAGAAATCCCTGGTGTCGTCCAGCCAAACACCACAACGGACGATGTGTTCTTTAGTGTAGCCGGCTTCCTCGATGATGGCCAGCATATTCTCGATGGCCTTATGTGACTGGGGGATGATGCCACCGGCAACGACTTCGCCGTCTTCCATAGCTACCTGGCCCGATACATACAACCAGCCATCGGCTTCAACGGCCCGGGCAAAAGGCAAATTCTGTCCGCCGGCTCCGGATTTACTTGTTCCGTAACGTTTGATATCGCTCATAAATTCAAGTGGGTTAAAGATTCATTAAATTTCCAATTACAATACCTCAATGTATGGATTTATCCTTAAATAGGAAGCCGTTTTCAATCCAACGATCACATGCTAGAAAATTCCCTTGTTCCAATCATCGATATCCGGCCGCTCCTGACGAAAGTTGGCGATCGGGCCAAAGTGGCGAACGAACTGAAAAACGCCTGCTGCCACACCGGTTTCTTTTACATTACTGGTCATGGTGTCGATCCAATGCTCGAAAAGGAGCTCGAAAAGGTCAGCCGACAGTTCTTTTCCCTACCCGCCGAAGCTAAAATGGCAATGAAAATGGCTCACGGCGGAAAAGCCTGGAGAGGTTTTTTTCCAGTCGGCGGAGAACTGACTTCCGGAAAACCCGACCTAAAGGAAGGCATCTACTTTGGGACGGAATTACCAACGACCGACGAAAGGGTCAAAGCTGGCTGGCCGCTGCACGGCGCCAATCTATTCCCCGAAGATCTCCCGCGATTTCGCTCCGTAGTTTTGAAATATATGGCGGTCATGACCCAACTGGGCCACCGACTCATGGAAGGGCTTTCTCTGAGCCTTGGCTTGCCGGCAACGTACTTCAACCAACACTATACTTCCGATCCATTAACCCTCTTCCGAATTTTCCATTACCCCTCCCCGTTGGACAACCCCTCGCTGGATGCTCCCTGGGGTGTAGGCGAACATACCGATTATGGTGTGCTCACCATCCTGAAGCAAGATGACACCGGAGGTCTGCAAGTGAAATCAAAGTCTGGATGGATCGATGCCCCTTATATTCCCGAAACCTTTGTCTGTAACATTGGTGACATGTTGGATCGCATGACCAGAGGTTATTACCGATCGACTCCCCACCGGGTAAAAAATACCAGTCATCGCGGTCGCCTCTCTTACCCGTTTTTCTTCGACCCCAATTTCACAGCACGGGTATCCCCCTTAGACATCCCCAATATCGAGTCGGCACCCGAAAACCGGGATGAGCGCTGGGACAAAGCCAGCGTCCATGATTTCGAAGGTACCTATGGCGACTATATTCTGGACAAAGTTTCAAAAGTATTTCCTGAGTTAAAGCGACAAAATCTATGAGACCATTTTCCTTTCTTCTCGTAATTACCGGCTTATTTCTCACCTTCTCCTGCGAACAAAGTGACGACCCGGGAGAAACGCCGGTTGAGCCCAAACCCTCCGAAGAAGAAATCGAAAGGGAAGAAATCGTAGTCAATCCGACGGGGTTTGCCCCTTTAACCGCCTTGGTGAACATCGCGGTCAATTTCGAATCTACCGCCCGCGTAAAAGTCGTTGGAAAAAATGGTCCCGACTCCGATGTAATCCATGATTTCGACGAGGCGGCTACTACCCACGAATTGCCCATTCTCGGTCTTTACGGTGGCAATCTCAACCAGGTAGAGGTGACCCTGACCAGCATCGATGGACAAAAAAGGGTTACCCGTTCGTTTGAAATCAGAACCGATCCTTTGATCTCAGATTTGCCGGAGATCGAAATCTTGAAGGCGGACGCTGATCGGATGCTACCCGGCATGGACCTCGTCAGTTACTACGGCCACAACGGAAGGTCGAATCCGCAGAAAGCATTTATTTTTGACCGCTTCGGCGATATCCGTTGGTACCTCGATTATGCCGGCCACCCCCAATTGCGCAACCTCTTCTACGATGTAGGCATCGAACGACTCGAAAACGGAAACCTCATTTTTGGCGACCGATGGACCAACATCATTTACGAAGCAAACATGCTGGGGGAAGTGCTCAACACCTGGGAGATGCCCGGATTTCGCTTCCATCACGTAGTTGTTGAAAAACCCAACGGCAACTTCCTCGCGACGGTCAATAAAATCGGGATCCGCACCGAAGAAGATCACATCATTGAAATTGACCGAACCACAAAGCAGATCATCAATGTCTGGGACCTAAGAGAATCCTTGGATCAGTCGCGGTTTACGTTCACCACTAATGACATCGACTGGATCCACGTCAATGCCATCGTCTACGACGAAAGCGACAACACCATCATCATTACCGGCCGCACCCAAGGCGTTTTCAAACTGACCGAAAACAACGAGTTGGTTTGGATCCTCAATCCTCATCTCGGCTGGGATAAGTCGGGCAATGGAACGGATTTGACCCAATTTTTGATGCAACCCCTAAGTGCCGACAATACCTCTATCACCGATGAGCGTGTGCTATCTGGGTTTGACCCCCACCCTGAATTCGGTTGGCCCTGGTACGCTCACGCTCCCCTGTTGATGCCCAATGGCAATCTAATGCTTTTCGATAATGGCGAACGGCGAAATTTTGGGCAGGTCGGCGCTTTCAGTCGAGCGGTCGAATTCGAAATCGATGACGAGGTTCGCACTGTGAAACAGGTGTGGTCGTTCGGAGAAGCGGAAGGAGAAAACTGCTACTCGCGGATTGTCTCCGATGTCGACTTTTTCCCAGCCGAAAACCGGGTAATCTTTTCTTCGGGAGCCATTGTCTCCGCCGGGCCAGACCACGGTAAAATTATTGAATTGGATTACGATACGAAGGAGATCTTTTTCCGAGCAAAGATCTCCCCTCCTCAATCCGTTTTCGACATCACTTTTCACCGAACCCAACGGCTCATGTTGTACCCTTAGCATGGAGCTGGACAGTTTCCTTGCGTTCATGGACGCTGATTGCTCCAAATTTAGAAGAATTTCTCCCGATACTTCTTGAGTTCGGCACGAACGATCGGAGCCAACAGGTATAAGCCGAGGATATTGGGCAGGGAGACCAGGAAAACCATGGCATCGGAAAAATCTAAAACCGCGCCCAGTTGCATCATGCATCCGAGCGCTACAAATCCACAAAAAATAATTTTAAAGACCATCTCCGCAACGGCATGTTCGCCAAAGAGATAGGTCCACCCTTTTAATCCGTAGTAAGACCAGGAAATCATGGTAGAAAAAGCGAATAGAATCGCAACAATCGACAGGGGAATGACCGACCAACTGATGTTGGCTTCAAAAGCACTTGCCGTCAATTCAATTCCTTGCAACCCTTCTCCGGACATGCCCGGTTCATAAACGGTAGTGAGGATCACCAGGGCGGTGATC
>JANQRV010000213.1 GCA_028284395.1 Saprospiraceae bacterium | reverse complement strand
TTGATCATGGATCAAAATCGGCCTTTTTGGCTTTAAACGATGAACCTAACATCTATGTTTTTTTCGGATTTTGAGAAAATCTCATCCCTGCAGTGGATGCTTCTACTCTCGTGCTTTTGTCTACAAAGTTGCCACCCAACCGACGCATCAGCCGTGCTGACTTCCGGTATGGTCATAGACCAATCCCTTGCCATTCTTCCCGACAACTATCTCTTAGAGGCAGATGAAAATCAGTTGCAACCCGTACTTACCATTACGGGTGAGGATATTACAATCGACTTTCAAGGTGCCGTTCTCATCGGAACGAGTACTCCTAGTCAGCCAAACCATTTCAAAGGACTGGCCATACGCATCCAGGACGGAAGAAACATTGTTGTCAAGAATGCTATTGTTAAAGGCTTTAAGATCGGACTCGAAGCAGAAAACGTCGAACATTTAGAGCTCATTAACTGTGATTTCAGCTACAATTACCGACCAAAACTACGCTCTGACCAAGACCGCCTTTTCACCTTTTCTGGTGCCAATCAGGAATTCGGAAACAAAGCCTTCCCACAACAATACAGCGCAGCTGTACAATTAAAAAATTGTATTCATTCCACCATTAAAAACCTCACCATTACACAAGGTTATCATGCCATTTTATTATCAAACTGCAAAGAAAACCTCATTTACAACAATACGCTACAATTCAACTCGGGAATCGGAATCGGTTTGCTGCAATCCACAAACAATCGGATCATGCACAATCGACTAGATTGGAACATCGGCGCGTCCGATGCAGCCGCTGTTTACATGGATGAAAATAGCCGGGAGAATACACTATCCCACAACTCTTTTCTCCATGCATCCCTCGATTCTCTAATCGTCCAGCCAGAAGCAGTAGACGAAACGGCGTTGCCAGATGGCATGGAAACCAGTTTGCCAGCCGAACTGCTCAATGTCCAAAAATATGCCCTGCTGAACGAATGGGGCCCCTACAACTTCCAATATCCAAGTATCTGGCTGCGAAAAGCCGATCGAGATCAATACACTTTATTGCTGATGGGCCCATTAGGTAACTGGCAATTGGCAGGAGGAGAAGGATTCTCTTCCGTCAACCCCAAGAGAGGAACCTTTCCGGCTACGATCAATGCAAAAGCTCTTCCCGGAGCAAAAATTCGTACGATCAAACTGGAGTTCATTGGCGAAAAAGTAACGGATCAATTCGGTCGTATCCATAACCGGGGAGAAAAACAAGCCTTCTACTTCCATCACAAATTGGAGAATACATCTCAATAATACCAGAAAATCAAGTCATGGCGTAAAAAGTGTAAAAATATTGTTTGAAAAATTCAAATTTGTAAAAATATTGTTATATTTGTGCCCAGCATCTCTATATGAACATCCCTGCATCAGGTTTAATACATTTATGAATGTCATCTTTTTGGACAACAGGAGGGCTGTGGCTTTGATGGGCCATAGAAGTCCGTTCAATCAGATTGACCACCTGCCTTAAAATCGACAAAGATGCAGAAAGCCAAAACCAGGGTAGAAATTGCCAATGAATATGGGATTCATCGCAAAACGTTAGCCAGATGGTTGATAAAGGCCAATATTGTATTGCCGGGAGGCTTGGTTAGTCCTAAAAATCAAAAGTTAATCTATAGGACTTTTGGATATCCCAAGTCTTTGAAAAAGGAGTCCGACCAGGAAATTGAAGAAGATGATGATTGAGATGTCCCAAAATGTCCCTTAAAGTCCCATTTTCGGCAGATTTTAATTCTTAATTTAGCACTAGCAAAACAGTCATAGAATTCAGTCCGGGGCGCTAAGCCCTTCTTCAATCAAATGTTTCAGAGGACCTATTTTGATGGCAACCGACGTAGGGTTGTTCATGGGGATGCTATATAGGTCAGGGGATAGAACGATGACTACATTTGACGATGGGCAGTGCTCCGGCTGAATTTATTGCGATCAAAAACAACAAAAATGAAAAATTGGGAAACAGCTACCTTAAAGTACATTCACCACTGTCTGGTCAAGTTAAGTCATTACAAGATCCGAGGTACCATCAATTATCCTCCGGCGCATTTAACGGCTCTGATTGAGGAATACCGAATTGAAGATTTATTGATCGCCCTTTGGGGCAGTACGATCATCAGCTTAGAAAGTCGTCGGCAGCTGATTAAGGCCTATTGTTTACTACTTCGTCATACTGCTTCTCTAGCAGATTATGGTTCAATACCAGAGACTTTTTATGCCTTCGCGGTTTTTCAGCCGGTCCGCAAAGAGGTTGTAAAAGCGATTCTTGCGCTTGAGAAAGACCTGGTAGGAAATCAGATCTCTATCGAATTGCTGGCTGAGACCCAGGTTCAAAAATATGCATAATACGATTTGGAAGGTTCTTCTAACATTTTTCACACGTACTCAAAAACCTTCCTATTGGCTGCGACTACTTTTGAAATGACTGGTTTCTTACAGAAAAGACTGTGAGATAAGAATGTATCAGTAGTATTTTTAACCAGGGTCTTTACCAAGGCTCTGGTTCTTTTTATCTAACTTGCTTTAGAATCTAACGCTAATAAGGCATGAAACTACTACAATTTGTTATTTCACTAGTTATCACCGTATTTTTTGCCATTATTCTCAATCAGTCTAATCCATTTGGAATGGAAAATATACCTCCATTGGGCCAATTGATGAGTCCATTCCAGGGATTTTGGCAAAATGCCGGCCATTCTGCTGATTTTGATTTCTCATCAAAGTCATTTGCCGAACTAAAAGAAGAAGTAAAAGTCGTTTATGATGACCGCCTGGTCCCACATATTTTTGCCAGTAACCTAGTCGATGCCCATTTTGCACAGGGATATGTTACAGCGCAGCATCGACTTTGGCAGATGGATTTTGCAACGAGAGCAGCAGCGGGAATGATTTCAGAGGTAGTGGGTCCACGAGCCTTAGATTATGACAAATTTCAGAGACGGATCGGTATTTTGCAGTCGGCAAAAGCAGCAGTAGAAAGTTGGAAAAAAGACGACAAAAACTTCGCTTTATTGGAAGCCTATGCGGCTGGTGTCAATGCCTACATCGATCAATTGGCTGCGAAGGACTATCCAGTCGAGTACAAATTGATGGGTTTTGCTCCTACGCCTTGGTCGCCCCTCAGGACCGCTCTGTTTGCACGACGTATGGCACAAACCCTCAATTTCAGACATACCGACCTCGCCACGACCAATGCTCTTCAAATCTTTGGGAAAGAGACTTTTGATTTTCTTTATCCAGAAAGAAATCCATTACAATCACCCATTATACCTGACACGGTAAAGTGGGAATTTGATCCTGTTGTTTCAATCACAGACACAGTCGATCTCATCGGGGAGATGTTCGAACACCGTGCACTGCCCATGTCGCCAGAGGGTATTGGAAGCAACAATTGGGCCGTGTCCGGAATAAAAACCGCTAATGGTCATCCGATACTCTGCAACGATCCGCATCTGAGCTTGACTTTACCTGCGATATGGTTTGAGATCCAAATCCACACACCGGAAATTAATGCTTATGGTGTTTCACTTCCCGGAATGCCGGGCATTGCCATCGGTTTCAATGAAAATGTGGCTTGGGGCATGACCAATGTAGGACAAGATGTTACCGATTGGTATCGAATCAAATGGGTCGATGAGGATAAGCAACAATACTATTTCGATGGAGTACCAAGAAAAATACAGTACACCTTCGAAGAGATTAAGGTAAAAGGATCATCGAAACCCGTCATTGATACCATTCGCTATACCCATATTGGCCCCATTGTTTATGACAACGACGATGCTGGATTACAGGATATGGCCATGCGCTGGGTAACCTTAGAAGAACCAAAGTCCAATGAATTGGAATCTTTCCTCCTACTCAATAAAGCTAAAAACTATGAAGACTATTCTCAGGCGCTCATCAACTACGAAAGTCCGGCACAGAACTTTGTTTTCGCTGCCAAGGATGGAGATATAGCCCTCAAAGTCAACGGTAAATTTCCTGCAAAAAAGAACCAGGCCGGACGCTTTATTGAGGATGGAAGTACGTCCCAAAGTCAGTGGCAAGGATTTATCCCCAAGGAACACATTCCCCAAATCAAAAACCCAAGTCGAGGTTTCGTAGCATCTGCTAATCAAAGATCTACCGGAAAGGACTACCCTTATTACTACAACGGGGGTTTTGATGATTACCGCGGTCGAATTATCAATCGAAAGTTGGCTGAAATGGAAAACATCACTGTTGATGATATGAAAGCATTACAGTTGAGCTCGCAAAGTATACTGGCGGAGGAAGGACTACCTCTCTTACTGAAAAATCTCGACCGATACCAATTGAGTGAGGAACAAATAGAGATGACGAAGAAACTCGAGGATTGGAATTTCGAGTTTAGTGGCACGGAATTGACCCCGGTCGTCTTTTGGGAGTGGTTGCGAAATACTTATGACGGGCTTTGGGACGAAATCATTTTGCTGCAAGACTCCGTAGAAGTCCTAGGGCCAGAATGGTGGCGTACCTTGCAAATGATGGAGCGCGATACACTAAGCGAGTTCTGGGACAATAAATCGTCGGCAGAAGTGGAAAGACCAGCCCATATCGTTACTGCAGCCTTCCAAAAGACTTGGCAAAGCCTACAAGAAAAGAGGGCTGAAGAAGCAGATTATGATTGGCAAAAACACAAAGCAACTTTCATACCACATCTTGCCCGGTTAGCTCCTTTTGGTCGCTTTGACCTGCCAGTTGGTGGGTTCCGTTTTGCCCCCAACGCCATTAGCGATGCTCATGGTCCGTCCTGGCGGATGGTAGTGGAGCTAGGTGAATCCATCAATGCTTTTGGCGTATACCCGGGTGGACAGTCCGGTAACCCGGGAAGTCCTCATTACGACGACATGGTCGACCCCTGGGTGCAGGGTGAATACCACCAACTCTGGTTCATGAAAGACGCCAATGAGCAGAAGAAAAACATCCTTTTCACACAATCTCTAAACGGTAAATGATGAGTAAATTCTTGATACAAATCCTTTTGACAGCAGTAGTTGTGGGCATTACTCAACTCTTCTTACCTTGGTGGAGTTTGGTCATTTTCAGTGCTTTGATCGCATTTTTTTTCAATTATAAATATGCATTGACCAGCTATCTAGCGGGATTCCTTAGCCTCTTTCTTCTATGGAGTTGCTATGCTTTATGGATTTATAATTCGGAGCACGGCAGTCTGCTCCCAGAAAAGATCGGCGAATTATTTGGCGGACTCAATGGTTGGGGACTGGTTGGGATTGCAGGCCTAATTGCGGGATTCTTAGGAGGTTTTAGTGCCTTAACCGGTACATTAGGTAAAAGACTATTGAAGTAATTCTCTATTGTTTATGGTATCGCAAGCCGAACTTTGCATGAGCTTTCTCTCCTGGGTTCAACACAATCAGGCCATCCGAGTTATTAAAAGCATCAACGTTACAAGTCATTGGTTCCACGGCGAAGCAATCGCGGGTGGGAGGTGTAAAAAGTTGTAAAAAGTTGAATTTACCTTCTCCCGTTTCTTGCCATATCTCTAAGGTGGCACCTCCCGTTTGGAGTCGTAATTCGAATTTCCCATCCGGGGCAGCTGGTAAAGCAAAACAATTATCCAATACCGTAACACCAATTGCCTTGGGTTGCAAAAATTCTGTGTATGGGTATCTTTTTCCCGTCGGAATCATGTGTTCATTGATGCCGACAAACGAGCACTCCGGCAAGGATAAAACGACGTTTTCCAGTGATTTTGCAATCCTAAAATAAGGGTGCCATCCCATACCTACGGGAATTGCTCTACGTCCCTCATTCCAAATGGTCATTGTAAGCTCAAAACTACTTGGTCGGAAAAAACGAAAATCCACTTCACATGTAAAGGGAAACGGGTAGGAAAGATCATTTCCATTTTCTTCATATTGACAGGCAATACGGGCACTGTCTTCATTCGTTTCGATTTTTACCGGTCTAAAATTCAATGGCTTACGAAAACCATGTAAGGCATTGCCAGTAAAGGCATCATTGATCTCAAAAAAATACTCCTCACCTTGCCAAATGTATTTTCCTTTCTCCAGTCGATTGGGAAAAGGCAACAAAATATTGCTTTTGCTACGTCGATTGACAACAAGGTCTTTCGGGGTCTCATAGCCGTCGATGATGTTCTGTCCTTCCACGACCAATTTCAATAAATTAGCTCCGTATTCCGGTACTACTTCAAAGCCACGTTCCGTCGTCTCATCGAAAAAAATATACTTTTTAAATTCCCCGAAGGGAAGGACCTTATGAACAAACATCTATTGTTGCATTAAAGGGGTTGTTAAAGACCTACCATCATTTTTCCCAGATTGTACGCTAAAGATGCTAGGTTAGATTCAGTGGCAGATATTGCCGTTGGCAGATCGGATGGTTTTTTCAATATTGAAAAAGCTGAGGTTAGCCCCAACACTTCCAAATCCTCCGTACTTCCCTCAAGCGTTCCGCAGATACCGACCACCGGCTTATGATACTTCCTTGCCATTTGACAGATACCGTGAATTAATTTTCCTCTTGCAGTCTGCCCATCAATTTTTCCTTCGCCGGTAATTACCAAGTCACAATCTCTCAATTGATTTTCAAAGTCAACCAATTCTAACACGGTCTTTGTCCCTTTGACTAGCTGCGCATTTAAGAAAGCCATGGCTCCTGCCCCTAATCCACCTGCGGCTCCCGCCCCAGGTACCGATTGAAATTCCCGGCCAAAATGCTTCTCTAAAACGGCACCGAAATGACGAAGACCTTCATCCAGTTGCTCCATCATCCGAAGATCAGCTCCTTTTTGTCTTGCAAAAACGAATGCAGCACCGTCCGGACCATCCAACGGATTATCGACATCACAAAGTACTTTTACAGTCAAATCCATTCCAATGATGCTTCTCTTTGGCAATCGAATAATACTTACCGATTTCAAACTTCCACCAACAGGAGGTAAGACTTGATCAGCATCGTCCAAAAACCGGAAGCCAAGAGCTTCGGCCATGCCAATTCCCACGTCATTGGTTGCACTACCTCCAATACAAAGAACGATTGAAGTAACTCCTTGTTCGATGGCGTGACGGATTAACTCTCCGGTCCCGTAGGTGCTCATTAGCATTGGATTCCTTTCTTCGGGGTCCAACAACTGTAAGCCGGAAGCTGCAGCCATTTCAATAAATGCCGTTCGACTTTCATCAGCAACATAATAAAAAGCCTCTACCGGCCGAAAGAGCGGATCCTTAACCAGTGTGACTATTTTGCGTGCACCATAATGACGACCGAGCACCTCTACGGTACCTTCTCCTCCATCTCCCAAGGGGAGAATTCGCGGAACCAGTCGGCCATCCGCAGCTACTAGACCACGTCCGATGGCTCGACAAACTCCCTCCGCAGAAAGGGCATCTTTAAAGGAATCGCAGGCAATTAGGATCTTTTTCAAGTTCGGATTTATTAATTCACCGAAAGATAGGAATAATACTATTTTTACCTTGAAATTCTTGAATACTTAGGTCAAATAGTAAGTCACCAAAGTTGAAAGAGGTTTAACTCAATACTAAAAAAAATCGATGGATACTCAGGAATTAGAACAATGGAAGTACCCAATCGGAAGATTCCAGTCACCTAAGACATTTACACCACAATTGCTTAAAAAATGGATCGATCAGATAGACCTGCTTCCAACCAAATTAAGTGAAGTCGTGCGGGACTGGAGCGACGAACAATTGGATACTCCGTATCGACCCGGTGGATGGACAGTACGACAATTGATACACCATATTGCTGACAGCCACCTTAATAGTTATTTGCGTTTCAAATGGGCACTAACGGAAGATAACCCGACCATCAAACCCTATGATGAAAAAGCCTGGGCCAAAGAGACCGAAGCCAGTACAGCGCCGGTTGGTGTTTCCTTAGATCTTCTTGCGGCCCTTCACCGCAGATGGGTATTGGTTATGAAAAATCTGTCGGACCCAGACCTAGAGCGTTGTTATATTCATCCGGAAATGGGTACCGCCATACCTCTTAACGTCAATGTTGCCCACTATGCATGGCATTCCGAACATCATCTCGCACAGATCATAAAGCTTAAAAAAAGCAAAAACTGGTAATAAATGGAAGTTATCGATATCCAACAAAAATTTGATCAATTTAATGATCATTGGCACCCCAGGATCATAGGAGAACTGAATGGCCAACACGTTAAAATCGCCAAGATCGAGGGTGACTTTATCTGGCATAGCCACGAACATGAGGACGAACTCTTCATGGTAATCAAAGGACAACTAACCATGGAGTTTAGAGACAAAACAGTGGAGGTTTTTCCCGGCCAAATACTCATTGTACCCAAAGGCATCGAGCATCGGCCACGCGCGCAGAAAGAGACCCAGATCATGATGTTTGAACCTTTTTCAACCATCAATACGGGAAATGTAGCGCACGAAAAAACTAAGGAGAACTTGGAAAAGTTATGACGACTTATCTTGTTCAGAATCTGCACTGAACCTACAACTTAGCCAGAAAGAAACGGCCCCAAGCAAAAGATTGACTAAGCCGAAAATACTCTCGCGAGGTTTGCTGTAAAGCAAAAAGACCAGAATCCAGATACTAATGGCAAGGTAAAATATCTGGAAGAAAGGAAATCCTGGACTTCGGTAACTATCCCGATTCTTATTCTGATACCTTATCAAAAAGACAGCTCCAACCGATAAAGTAGTGAACAATTGTAATACAAATCCACTATACAGTAAGACTTCCCGGAAGGAACTGGTAAGAATAAGGAAAATGCTGATGCCAGACTGGAGCCATATTGCTCTGACGGGAATGCCTGATGCATTGTCCGTGGCCAGAAATTGCCAAATCTTGTGATCGTTAGCCATTGCCCGAACAACCCTTGGGCCAACCCATACCATGGCACTGATGCTAGAGATAAGCAAAAATGCAATGGAAAAGCTGATGATACGCCCACCTTCGTATCCGAAGAGATAGTTGCCAACGATTTGCCCTACTTCTTCCTTTCCCTGCAAGGCCTCGATGGGTGCCTGGCGTAGGAAAACTACCTGCAGTAGAATGTAGAGTATACTTACTACCAAAGTACCTAAGATCAAGGCTTTAGGTAAATTGACCTTAGGCGCCTTAATTTCCCCAATAATGTAGGCTGCAGCATTCCACCCGGAATAAGCATAGGTCACATATACCAATGCAACGGCATAGGACGTGGAAGTTAACTCTTCTTTCCAGGTTCCGCTCCAATCAAAGGAATTAATTTCCGATGGTAAAGAAAAGCCAGCCGTAACGATGGCCGTTATCAGCCCCAGCTTCAATAAGGTAAATACGTTCTGAAAATTACGGCTGACGTTGAGGTTCATCGAATGGATCAGGGTAATGAGCAATATCATACCCGCCGCAATCGTCTTTTCATCCCATCGGCTGAATTTTTCCAGGTAAGCGCCCATCGCCATAGCAGATAAAGCAATAGAAGCCGCAAAACCAACCGTTAGGGACACCCAACCGGACAAATATCCAATCAACGGATGGTAAATCCTCGAAAGAAAGTAGTATTCACCTCCCGACTTTGGCAGGTACGTACCTAGTTCGGCGTAACTAAAAGCACCGAATAAAGCTACCATTCCTCCCACTATCCAAAGAGAAATTATCGTCCAAGTATTCTGTAAATCAACGAGTTGAAGACCAAGTACAGTAAACGCTCCAGTTCCCACCATATTGGCAACTACTATCGCAGCGGCACTGGTCCATCCAATTTTTTTCGCTTTACGTCGAGCCACGTGGTTGATGTATGTTCAGGAGATGTATGTGCCAAACGCTTAAAGTTAAAGAAACTTTGATCCCATTTTAGGATTTAACTTTAATATAACAGCTTCTGAGTCCATCTGGATATCTATTCAACTTTAGCCAACTCATAAACGACTTTGGCACCACCCATTTGCGGCACGGTAGATTCACTCCTGATCAAAAAACGTGGAGTCGAAACGCTCACCCACAGATAACCTGACTCTGATTGTCCATGCAAGGAAGTGTTAGACAGTTTTATGGCATCAAAATCGCCTGCTTCCGTTTGGATCTTTTCGGCACCTAAAACTTCAATTTGAAAGGATTCTGTCTTTTGTGACTGCGGATCAAAGGCGGTTAAGATTCGTTTATACCCTGCAGTTAATGGTAAGGAAGGAAGAAGGATGTTTTTCGCCAATCCAGCACCAAGTGTGGGATTTTCTAGATCTACAGTAAAGGCTTGTTTATTATTATTCATTCCCATTTCACCGGTAATTCGTTGATCGCCATATTCAATGCGGATGTTAACCGGCCCTTGTACAATCGATTGTTCAAGTGGCTTCAGAGACGCCTTGTCCAATACCACACGATCTTCAATGTTTCCCATGAGGGACTCCCCTCTTTCCATAACTACCCATTGGTCTTTTTCTTCAATAACTGTGCGGGTAAGATCGATCGGCAGATTTTGGTCTCCCATCGTTACAGTCATCCGATATTGAAACTGACCCGGCGCCAGGCTGTTTTCGAAAATGGGATAATCTTTTTCAATCGAAGATTCATCAATCGGTTCAGCCAGTTTCACCGTGTTGATATCTACCCGGATCTCCTCCAATCGCTTACTAATAGGTTCGGGCATATCCTCCTGGTACCGCCCGCCCAAATGTCGGGCAAGAAATTTCTCCATTGCTGCAATGAAGGCCATATTGTTTTCGGGGCGAGCAAATCCATGTCCCTCATCCGGTGCTACAAGGTATTCCACCGGGAGCCCCAGGTTTCTCATCGCAATAACAATTTGATCCGATTCTGCCTGCTTTACACGGGGGTCATTAGCTCCCTGTACTACCAACAATGGCACTTTTATCTTCTCGGCATGAAACAGGGGAGATTGATCTTTTAATTGATTGACTCCTTCCTCAGTATTCGGGTTTCCCATTCGTTTGTAAAACATTTCCCGAATGGTCTCCCAGTACGCAGGAATGGAATCCAGTAATGTCAGAAGATTGGAAGGTCCAACAATGGATACACCTGCAGCATAAACATCTGGAGTGAAAGTAAGACCCGCGAGGGTGGCATATCCACCATAGGAACCTCCCATTATTCCGATACGCGCAGGATCGGCAATCCCCCTACGAACCAAATAGTCAACACCAGCCGTAATATCGTCTTGCATAGCCCTTCCCCACTCCCCATTTGCAGCATTTAGGAATTTCTTGCCATAACCGGTTGAGCCTCGAAAATTGGGCTGCAAAACAGCATATCCGCGATTGGCCAAGAATTGTGCAAAGGCATCATATCCCCAAGAGTCCCGCGCCCAGGGGCCACCATGAATTAATAGAATAGCCGGTAAATCTTCAGAGGGCATTTCCTTTGGAAGAGACAGATAAGCCGACACTTCCAGTTCATCATAGGAAGGATATCGAACAGGTTCCATTTTTGTCAAATGCTCAACGGGCAAGTTTGGGCGAGGTCGATATTGAAAGTCCAAGGTCCTGTTGACTCGGTCAAAGAGGTAGGTCGCTCCAGGGTCGGTATCGCTGGTCGCGTAGATCAGCCATTTGGTTTCATCCTTGGTCGAAGAACCAAAGTTTATCTCTACACCCGGTAATTGGTTCTTTAAAAAATTGTAGTCGTCTTCAAAAGCTGCATTTTTGAAATACTTCCGGGGTTTATCTCCATTATAGGTTGTGGCAATCAATTCATCCGTCAAACGCGAGAAAAAAGCGCCGCCAAAATCAACCTGTCCTTCCGGATCTGCTTCTACAAATTCTTCGGTCAACGTATCGGTATCAAACAAAACCAATTTTGTTAGATCATTTTCCTTTCCCTTATTAGTAGCCATAAAAAAGCGCCGGTGGTCCTTGTGAAAACGAACCACATAACCACTTTCTTCAAATGAACATGTATAAAATGATCGTAAATCTGTTCCCTGAACCAATAGGAACTCCGTACCTCCATCCTTCGTGGAACGCTCCACGACTCTCAGTTGTCCTTGCAAATCGAAAACCCAATTATTGATCTCCTTTCGATTTTCGAAGAGCAGGGTCTTTTCACCCGTCGAAATTTGAACTTCATACAGGTCATGCCAGGATTTATCACGCTCATTAAGTCCGACAAAAATCTTGTCCGGAGCTGTTTCCGGAACGTTATAAATGACGGCCCTTACTCCATCTATCGGAGTTAAATTTCTGGCTTCGGGAATCCCTTCTTTCCCATCTTGCAAAAATGGATCTAATGCGTAAACATGATAATCCTCATTCCCGCCTTTGTCTTGTACATACAACAAATACTTGCTATCATGACTCCAAAAATAATTAGGGATCGGTCGAACCGTATCTGCAGTTACGGGCCGGGCCTCTTCAAATGAATCAGCCGTGCCTTTGACCCAAATATTTCTCACCCCTTGGTAGGGTTTTATAAATGCAAGATGACGACCATCAGGAGATAATTGGCCATTAATAATTTCAGGATTTCCAAAAAAGATTTCTCGATCAATAACAGGTGTCAAATCAAACGGAATTTTGTAACAAGTAGATACTGTTTGGGAGTGAACAGCTTGCAAATACACTGTATCATCGTAAAAATACACAATTTTTGACAGAGGTTATCCTTCCGCTTGACTCGATCCCAAAAACCTTTACAAAGGTTTAAAATACAAGCTTAAATGAATTAACAACATTTGCCAAATACCTTTAGAAGCACTAACCATCACTTACCCAGTTAGTGCTCCATCCCTATGCTTTCGGACTGGTCCGCATTGCAAGCTCAATTGGGTAATTCCCAAACAAGTTCTTAGATTTGGCCCTCAAAAAAATGAACCGAATTCTTTCCGTACTACTTTGCTGGATGCTTTTTGTTATCCAGGGTTGCAACAACAAACTACAAGAAAGTCCCGGTCCCCATTTGACCAAAGAATTTGAAAATGTACAGATCGACGTCCAAAGTTTTGGAGAAACGGGGCCCTGCGAACCCAGCATATTTGTGAGTCCTGCCAACAAAAACTACATTGTTGCAGGCGCGATCCTCGATCGGGTCTACATTTCAGAAAATGGCGGTAAAACGTGGAACAAACAGAAATTAACGTCTACCATGGGGGTCTGGGGAGATCCCGTCATTTGTGCCGATCGGCAAGGTAATTTCTACTATTCTCATCTATCAGACCCCTCTGGACTAAATTGGGCTCATGAGAGCTTACTGGATCGAATCGTTATTCAACGCTCCGAGGACAACGGTAAAACTTGGAACGATGGTTCTTACGTTGGATTTCACCACCCCAAAGACCAGGACAAACAATGGATGGCTATTGACCCCCAAAGCAATCATATCTACCTCACCTGGACTGAATTTGACAAATATGGAAGTCGCAATACCAGAGATAAGTCCAGAATTCTTTTCGCAAAATCTACCGATTCTGGCGATACCTGGTCTGAGGCATTGGCCATCAATCAATTCGATGGAGATTGTGAAGATGATGATCAAACCACAGAAGGTGCTGTGCCGGCAATTGGAGTCAACGGTGAAATTTATGTCGCTTGGGCACTTTCGGAAAAAATCTATTTTGATCGATCGAAAGATGGTGGAAAAACCTGGCTGGACCAAGATATTACAGTTGCCGATCAACCGGGTGGATGGACAATCGATATTCCGGGTTTGAATCGATCAAATGGCATGCCGGTAACTGCTACCGACCTTAG
>JANQRV010000212.1 GCA_028284395.1 Saprospiraceae bacterium | reverse complement strand
GTCCGTTCCCGAAAGTAGTGAAGTGAGAGATGGGAGCAAGGCCATCGAAGAAATTCTGGTAGCGTTCAAAACACTGCTTGGTAAACAACGACAACTGCTGGATCTTTCGGCCGAGATCAATGATGAGGGCACCAATGCGCTCATGAGCGATTACATTCGAGAGCAAGAAAAGTCGGTTTGGATGTATTCAGCTTATCTCAGTAAATGATTTTCTCACTCTTATGTTTCGTCTCTTCCGACAAGAGCTTCCGATAAAGCATATTCTGCCACATCACCAATTTTTAAGAGAAACTGCGAAGGGGAGGAATTGTTCGGAAGACTTGTGTTCGGCCAGCATCAAATGCATCACTAGCCTGACTGTAAATGTCGGGTAGATGACAATTTCAAAAATTTCTGAAAGTTTAGAAATAAAGTCAATTTAGGATACAAAATTGATTATGAATTAATTATATCAAAATTTGAACTTATTGGGCTTCAATGATTCCGCAAAATTGCGACGGAAGGCAACTTTTTGGCCTGTTTTTGTTTAATAAAATAAAAAAATTAATTAAACAAAATGCCGAAATGATGACGATAACAAAGTTCAATTCCGATTTCAATGGTTTATCCGGTGTGCTGCGGAGCTTTGCCTTTAACCTGACGAAAGATATGGAAGAGGCCAAAGATCTCTATCAGGAAACGGCTTATCGCGCCTTTAAAAACTATACTTCCTTCACGGTCGGCTCCAATCTAAAGGCCTGGTTAATGACCATTATGAAAAACATATTCATCAATAACTACCGGAAGAAAGTCAAAAGCAATACCATATTTGATCACTCGGAAGATCAATACTTTCTAAATACCGGAGGACCCGTTGTGCAAAATGAGTCTGGTTCGTCGATGTTGATGGATGAATTACTAGCGATGATACAAGATTTGGATGATGCGCTTAAGGTACCTTTTTTGATGCATTATGAAGGATTTAGGTACCAGGAAATTGCTGAAACCATCGGATTGCCGATCGGCACCGTCAAGAGTCGGATTTTTCATGCCCGTCAAAGATTGCAGTCCAAAGCGTTGCAAAAGTACCAAAGTAAAGAATTGTTATTGAGTAGTGATGTGCACTGAACATCTGTTATTGATGCCTTGGCGATGAGACAATCGAATATAGCCTTGGCAGCACAATGGGCTTGAGGTAAAACCATGTATTGACGAACTCCTGCTTGGGTGGAAGCAGGAGTTTTTTCTTTTACTATGAACTATTTCAATGTGGCTTGTTTTACACTTATGCAGTCCATTTCTCATTTAAAAGTATTGACGTGAATCCAGCTGTAATCATTGTTGGTGGAGGGTTGTCGGGGCTGACTGCAGCTCAGCAGTTGCACGACGCGGGAGTAGACTTCGTCTTACTTGAAGCAAGCCGGCGAGTTGGTGGTAGAGTAAAGACAGACGCCGTGGATGGTTTTCGTTTAGACCATGGTTTTCAGGTATTGCTGACAGCTTATCCGGAGGCTCGTCGGTGGTTAGATTACGACGCTCTTGATTTACAACACTTCCTTCCTGGCGCCTTATTATTGTATCCCAATGGCAAGCAAGACCGTATCGGTGATCCACTTCGGGATCCAGTAAGCCTTTTACCTACGCTTTTTTCCAAAGCAGGAGGGTTAACCGATAAATTTCAGATTCTCCGCTTAAAGAACCGTTTGGCCAAATGTTCCATCGATGATATCTTCGAAAAAGAGGAAATGTCGACCCGTGAAGCCCTGGTCCGTGAATACGGCTTTAGTTCCAGAATGATCGACTCGTTTTTCACACCCTTTTTTGCGGGAATTTTTCTGGAAAAACAATTATCGACCAGTCGACGGATGTTCGATTTTGTCTTCAAGATGTTTGGAGAAGGTTCAGCAGCCATTCCCAATCTGGGTATGGAAGAAATTCCAAAACAATTAAAAGCCTCGCTCCCCGAAACATCGGTCGTGACCGGCGCCAAAGTCAATCGCATTGAAGGGCAAAGAGTTCAGCTTGCCGATGGTTCTTCTTTGGAAGCCCCTCATATTTTAGTAGCCACGGAGGCGACCGGTCTGGTCAGTGAATTAACGGCAACCCAGAAAAAGCACCAAAGTACAATCCACCTGCATTTTACAACCGAAACGCCACCGATCCGGGATCGGTTAATTGCTTTGAATACCCGGCAGAAGCGTTTGTCCAATAACATTTGTGTTATCAGTAATGTCGCCAAGGGATATGCGCCGGAGGGACAACACCTGATTTCTGTTTCCGTCGTCGGAGGCACGGATGCTTCCCCCACCGACCTACAAAAGTCGGTCCGCACCGAATTGGCACAGTGGTTTGGGAAGGCAACTGCTGCATGGACGCACTTGCATACGCGAACCGTGCATTATGCATTGCCGGATCAGACGAAGGTGATCAATCGGATCACTCCCAACCAAATGCAGCTCAGGCCTGGACTGACCATCTGCGGCGACCATCTGTTAAACGGTTCGATCAATGCGGCCATGAAAGCCGGAAGAATGGCCGCCGAATCAATCATTCGAGAATTGGTATCTTGAGGGTATGAAAATCCTACTCACCGGAACAACTGGGTATATCGGCAGGAGGTTGTTGCCGGTTTTGCTGAACGCCGGCCACGAAGTCGTCTGCTGCGTACGTGATCATAGACGCCTGGATGTATCTCCTTATGCCAACCAGAATTTGCAGGTCCTCGAAATGGACTTTCTGGATCGATCATCGTTGGATAAAATACCTGATGATGTGGAAGCTGCTTACTACTTGATTCATTCCATGTCGGCTTCTACCAAAGATTTCCAGTCGATGGAAGAGCTTTCAGCTCGTAATTTTAAGGAACGTATCGAAAACACGGCGGTTCGACAGGTCATTTATCTCAGCGGCATAGCCAACGAAGCCCAACTCTCCAAGCACCTTGATTCCCGTCGGAAGGTAGAACAATTACTGGCTTCCCAAGATTACCACCTTACCACCTTGCGCGCAGCAATAATCGTTGGCTCCGGAAGTGCTTCCTTTGAGATCATCCGCGACCTGGTTGAAAAATTACCGGTTATGGTTGCTCCCCGTTGGCTCAATACCAAATCTCAACCCATAGGCATACGAAATGTACTTGAGTATTTAAAGGGGGTGTTGGGCAATGAAGCCACCTACGACAAAAGTTTTGACATCGGGGGCCCGGAAATCCTTACTTACAAAGAAATGCTGCTCAGGTTTGCCAATGTCCGTGGGTTAAAGAGAAAGATCTGGACCGTCCCGGTAATGACCCCGAAACTCTCTTCCTACTGGTTGTATTTTGTTACTTCAACTACTTACAAACTTGCGGTCAATTTGGTAGACAGTATGAAGATCGAGGTCATATGTCAGGAAAATGATCTAAATGAATTGTTGAATATCCGATTAATGACCTACCGGCAAGCCGTAGAATTGGCATTTGGTAAAATTGCACAACAGGCAGTGCCATCGAGTTGGATCGACGCTCAATCGAGTGAGGTCCTGACCAAGGGAATTTCAACCCTGGTGGAAGTTCCTTCCTACGGATGCTTCAAGGATCGTCGTACCCTCCCGGTATCAGATGAAAATCAGGTGATCGATCGCATCTGGGCCATTGGGGGCCAGAATGGTTGGTATTACGCCAATTGGCTTTGGGCTTTGCGGGGGTTTCTCGACAAACTGGTCGGTGGAGTAGGATTGCGAAGAGGGCGCAAAAGCCCCACCCAAATTTCGGCTGGTGATTCACTCGACTTTTGGAGAGTACTCTACGCTGATAAAAAGGAGAAAAGACTGTTGTTGTACGCGGAAATGAAACTGCCCGGCGAAGCCTGGCTGGAATTCAAAATCAAAGGCGGGGTCCTATACCAAACCGCTACCTTCCGCCCCTTGGGCATCTGGGGAAGGCTCTATTGGTATTCTATTCTTCCTTTGCACGGCATCATTTTTCAAGGTATGATTCAGAAAATTGCGACTTCCGTACCTTCTTCAACTGTTGAATAACCCATACTTACCTTCGGGACATATCCCAAGATTTCTGGAGTTAGTATACAAACTTCCGGGATTTGTATAAGCCCGCTCTAGATAGGTCCTTTACTTTTGTCTCATCGGCAATACAGATACCAGCTTGACCCAAGCGAACAATTGGCGAAGTAATGCTGTACTAAAGTAGTGGTCAAACCAATATTAGACAACTTCAATAAAATTCAGAGCAATGAACAAGACAATTCTAATAACGGGCAGCAGTACTGGAATTGGCCGTTCCACCGCCTTTAAGTTTCAAAAAGAAGGTTGGAACGTTATCGCCACCATGCGTACCCCCGAAAAGGAAACGGAGTTAAAAGAACTCGACAATGTGTTGGTGACCAGGCTGGATGTTCAGGACCTGGAAAGCATCGATTCGGCGATCACAGCCGGCATTGAAAAATTCGGAAAAATCGATGCTCTTCTAAACAATGCCGGTTATGGCCTGATGGGGACTTTCGAATCTGCTAGCCGTGAAAGTGTCCAACGACAGTTTGATGTGAATGTATTCGGACTGTTCGACGTCACTAGAGCGATGCTACCGCATTTCAGAGCAAACAAAAACGGGGTCATCATGAACGTGTCGTCCGTCGGTGGACGCATTACCTTTCCGTTGATCTCACTTTATCATTCTACCAAGTTTGCCGTAGAGGGCTATAGCGAATCCTTGCATTATGAGATGGCGCCGTTGGGCATCAAAGTAAAACTGATCGAACCGGGAGCCATTGCCACCGATTTTGGCAGCCGTTCCATGGATTTTCAACACGATGAATCCCTGACCGATTACAATGAATTTGTAGGAACGGTTATGGGCAAATTTTCAGATTTAATGAACCCCGAATTGGCCAGTAAGCCGGAGTTGGTTGCCGATGTTATCTTCCAAGCGGCTACCGACGGTACGGATACCTTGCGTTATGTGGCCGGGCCCGATGCAGAGCAGTTTTTGGCTGCACGTAAGCAAATGGATGATGCGGGGTTTGTCGGTATGATGAAAGGGAATTTAGGACTGTAGCCCTTTACATTCCTTCGCCATGAACGCATGGGGACTACTCCATCGTTTGTAACGGCCCGCTCAAAATGGGATCTCAATTTTTGAGGAAATCACCCGATGACAAAGTGATCAACGCATCCGGAGCAATCCGGTGTCGTTGATCATAGCTCAACAGGACTCTGCCAATAGCTTTGGGCAGCAGAAAAAGTTTTTCGACCGATCGATCGCTTTTGTTTTCTGACCCAACAGGAAAAAATCTGATAATTACCTCCTCCCTATTGCAAAGGCGTCAGGTCTTTTAAGCAAGTAATCAAAAATAGTTGATAGGTCTTTCCTGATATCAATATCACTGATTGAAGAAATAAGAGAAATAAAAAAATCAATGAATATTGAAACTCATCTGTAACATGTTTCTTTAGAATTAGTTATATTTATCGGAGATATTTCATTGCTTCTCCAATAGCCCTGACTCCTAAAATGCTGCCACATTGCAATTCATTCAAAAACTGAAGTTCCCCAGCTATGGATTACCAACTGGCTTCAACGTTTCTTGACTCGGCGGAGGACTCCATCATCATTACTGAAGGACACCCACTGCGTGGAGAAGGCCCAAAAATTATCTACGTCAATCAAGCTTTTGTTTCTCTGATGGGATATACCAAGGAAGAGATCATTGGTAAAACACCCAGAATATTGCAGGGAGAAGAAACTTCTACCGAAGAACGGCAGAGAATTTATGAAGCTTTATCCGAACAAAAATACGTCAGGTCAGAGATTGTCAATTATACGAAGTCAGGAGTTAAAATGTGGATGGAGTTGAGTATATCACCAATTTTAGACAAGGATAAAGTAGTCAAGTATTTTGTCTCTATTCAAAAGAATATAACGAAACGCAAGGAGGAGGAGCAACTATTGAAGGATACTTTGACAAAATTGAAGCACAAGGTGGCTATGCTGGATCAGATCAATCTCTCCGCCGCTCACGATTTCAAGGAACCCATCCGCTCCATACACAGCTTTACTCAATTGCTGGAAAGAAAATTGCCCGACTCGGTTAGAGGTGATGTTGGAGAATATCTCGGATACATCCAATCGGGAGCCGAAAGGTTAGACGCTTACATTAATGGGCTCTATGCATATTCCTTTACTTCGAGCGTTCAGGCCATCCGGGAGACCTCCCTCGAATCCGTGGTTAATGATGCCATTCTGAACCTGCAAACGA
>JANQRV010000195.1 GCA_028284395.1 Saprospiraceae bacterium | reverse complement strand
GTAAGTCATCAATTTAATTTGCCTGATTCTGATGGGCTCTTTTTTCCTTTGACGGTGTTACAAAAATCCTCATTATGCTCTGGCATAACTCTGGTTTTTGCGCCTTGTCAAAGAAAAAAATATCCTCGATCAGAATCAGAAACCAAATTTGATGACTTACTTAAGTCGCAAATTATCTAGAGAAACAACCGCTTAAAAACTTTCGAAATCTTATCTTTCGACTTTGTATTGTCTGCCTATTTAAGAGACGTGAAGGGGATTTGAGGATGGCGGTGACTACCTTGAAAGTAAAAATCAAATGCGAATGGAAATCTACCAGGGACAGAGTTTTCCCTTAGGTGCAACTGTTTTCGGAGATGGTGTGAACTTCTCCCTATATTCTAAGAATGCAGAAAGAGTAGAATTACTCCTGTTCGATGCGAAGGATCATCAAAGCCCTTTTCAGGTCATTGAACTAGATCCGCATCGAAATCGAACCTATCAATATTGGCACGTATACGTCAAGGGTGCTCGTCATGGACTTGTGTACGCCTATCGGGTACACGGTCCCTTCGATCCGGCCACTGGCCATCGTTTTGACGGTTCCAAAGTCCTTTTGGATCCCTATGCTCGTGCAATTGTAAGTGATCGATACGAAAGAGCTGCGGCTATTGGGTCTGATGATAACTGTGCCAAGGCGATGAAAAGCGTGGTAATCGACACCAATCTTTATGATTGGGAGGGAGACCGCCCACTAAACCATGAGTTTGCCAATTCCATTATCTATGAACTTCACGTCGGCGGCTTTACCAAACATGCCAGTTCGGGCCTGCCTGACCGATTGCGGGGTACCTATCGGGGGTTGATTGAAAAAATCCCCTATCTCAAAAAGTTGGGGATCACTTGCGTAGAGCTGATGCCGGTCCAGCAATACGATCCGGAGGACTTACCCGATCAGTCTTTGTCGAACTATTGGGGCTATAGCCCCATCGCCTTTTTCGCTCCGCATAATGGGTATGCTTCCGACCCTGCCCCAGCGGAGGTATTGGATGAATTCCGGGATATGGTCAAAGCATTGCACCGGGAAAACATTGCCGTGGTGCTCGACGTTGTCTTCAATCATACTGCAGAAGGAGACGAAGTGGGGCCAACCCTATCGTTCAAGGGGATCGAGAACAGGGCTTACTATTTGTTGGAAGAAGACCCAAGGCATTACCTCGACTACTCCGGAACTGGAAACTCTGTGCGCGCCAGTCATTCGGTAGTGCGCCGGATGATTCGCGATTGCCTTCGGTACTGGGTATCGGAAATGCATGTCGACGGTTTTCGCTTCGATCTGGCCTCTGTTCTTGCCAGGGATGAATACGGTAACCGGATGAGCCATCCTCCCATTCTTTGGTCCATTGACTCCGACCCCGTTTTGGCATCTTCCAATATTATTGCCGAATCCTGGGATATCCAGATGTATCAATTGGGCAGTTTTCCGGGTGATCGTTGGGCAGAATGGAACGGCCGCTTTCGAGACGATGTCCGTCAGTTTGTAAAGGGCGGACAGGGAATAGTGCGATCCTTTTCCCAAAGACTGACTGCCAGTAATGATGTATTTGGAAGAATCTTTGGAGACCCCAATCACAGTATCAATTTTGTCAGTTGTCATGACGGCTTTACCCTCAACGATCTGGTTTCCTACAATTACAAACACAACCTGGCCAACGGCGAGGACAACCGGGATGGTACAGACAACAACCACAGCTGGAATTGTGGTGTGGAAGGCCCTACCGACGATCCAGAGATTGAAGCCCTACGCCTCCAACAGATCAAGAATTTTTTGGCCATACTACTGATATCGCAGGGCACTCCTATGTTGTTAATGGGTGATGAAGTTAGGCGTACGCAACATGGAAACAACAATGCATACTGTCAGGATAATGAGATCAGCTGGTTTGATTGGACGTTGGCTGAAAAACATAAAGACCTGCTGGAGTTCGTACGAAAACTCTTGTATTTCAATCGTTCCACTCCTTTTTTCCAGGAAAAGGTCTTCTGGTTGGCCCCGGAACCCCATAGTTCTACTAAAGTAGAATTTCACGGGATCCATCTGGGGCAACCCGATTGGCAACATCACTCCCATTCCTTGGCTTTCACATTGCGCAACGATGTGTTTGGTTTAAAAATGCACGTGGTAGTGAATGCATTTCATGAAGGTCTTACCTTTGAACTCCCAACTGATAATGCGGGGCCATGGCAAAGAATTATTGACACCTCGCTCGCTGCGCCCCAAGACCTTCAACTTCCCGATACCGCTCCTCCGGTAGAGGAGAAGCATTACCATGTCAAAGCGAGATCCGTGGTCGTATTGCAATCGCAGGATCACAATCGTTAAACTATGAAATTCAATACGGATCGCATTATCGGACTATCTGCCATGCTCATCAGCCTATTGACGCTGATCATTTTCATTTACCAAACAAACTTGATGCGAACCCAGAGTCGGCTTTCGGTAACGCCGCGACTTGTTTTTCTAACCAATGAGAGCCAAAATGACTCTATCATCTATTACAGCATTGAGATTGTAAATAAGGGATTGGGCCCTGCCATCGTAGAGTCCATAAAAATCCTCCACGAAGGCAAACGGTTCGACCTTAATTTTCCCGATTTTTTGCAACAAGTCTATCCCGATATCGATCAATACGGATCTTTAACTCAAAGTATGACCATGGGGAAAGGAAGTACTTTATCTCCGACTGAGAACAATGTGCTCCTTCGGTTTGCAGTTCCTATTTCGAAGGCTATGAATTTGATGGAGTACTTGGGGGTGGAGGGAGACGAATCACCTTTCCATTTAGAAGTCGTTTACTCTTCCATTTATAAGGAACAGTGGCGGGTTAGGGATAGCGATACCGGTCACCCGGTTCGACTGTAATATTTTGTCGTTAAACGAACTTGTTTGTCAATCAATTATCGGCCCGTGATTTGAAAAGGTGGCATCCAGCCACCTCTTCAAAAAGATTTTCAATGCTTTTCTACTTACTTTCTGATTAATCCACCGGTTTCGTGAGGTTTTCATCCGCCATGTACGGAAAGATTGCAAGATTCGTCAGCAGAACTCCGAATTTGAACATGTCTTGTGATGCCAAAGTGCCAATGAGAACAATTAAAAAAGATAACGTATTTTGTATACTGTATACAAAATTAACTAACTTTGGATTATGAAGATATCTACGGAAGTTTTAGGGCAGCAGGCGTACAAGGTTCTGAAGGAGATGATTCTTGCCGGAAGGTTTGTTCCGGGGCAAAAGATCGTACAAGACAAATTGGCAGCAGAGTTGGGAATTAGCCGAACTCCACTGCGGGCTGCGCTCCAGAAATTGGAGGCGGAATATCTTTTAGAATCCATTCCGAGAAAAGGCGTAATGGTGAAGAAGTTTTCCGATGATGAAATTATTGAAATTTATGATTGCCGGGTGGCTTTGGAAGGTACTGCCGTTCGATTGTTTACGGAAAAGGCGAGTGCTGTAGCTATTAAAGAGTTAACCAATGTATTTCAACCATTCCAATCTGGTAAAATTGATCCGGAGGCTTACCGGGTTGCGGATATGACTTTTCACAATTTCATTACCGGAAATTGTGGGAACAGGTACCTGGGAAAGATCTTTCAGAGAAGTAATATGCTGGTTTGCATTCACATGATCGGCTTGGTCAGACCGCCGGAGGAGACATTGAGCGAACACATCGATATCATTAAAGCCATTCGAGAGGGGAATGCTGCGCGGGCGGAAGCCCTGATGATCGATCATCTGGAAAAATCAAAGCAACTGATAATGGCAAAACTGGATCATGAAAAATAGATTTTACTTCCCCGTTCGTCATCAGATGGTTATTGGTACATTCTTGTTGGCCATGATCGTATTGTTTGATCGAATTCTATTATCGGTAGCTAAGGATCCGGTAGCAGAATCATTGGCCTTGAACGATAAACAGATGGGGTGGGCGATGTCAATTTTCGCACTGGGGTATGCCCTTTTTCAAACGCCAGCAGGGCTGTTGGCAGACAAATATGGGCCACGACGGGTTTTAACGGCAGTAGTGACCCTATGGTCGGTTTTTACTGCGCTTACCGGAGCGGTTTGGAATTATCTCTCATTATTATTGGTACGTTTTTTATTCGGCGCGGGAGAGGCCGGTGCATTTCCCGGCATTGCCCGGGCCATTTACAGCTGGACCCCACTGCGGGAAAGAGGCATTGTGAATGGGATTAATTTTTCGGGAGGTCGAATTGGGGCCGCAATTGCACTTCCCATTGTAGCTGGGCTATTGGAATTAGTCGGTTGGCGACTGACCTTCGTCATCCTTGGGGGTATCGGCGTATTGTGGGGCGTATTGTGGTATTGGTGGTTTAGAGATGATCCGGCTGAACATGCCGCTGTAACTGAAGCCGAATTGGAGTATATTCAACAACATACCAACCGAGATGCAAATGATAGAGGGACATCCAAGATCGATTTTGGCAAACTTTTCGGATCAAAAACGATGTGGCTGCTCATGGGACAATACTTTGCCAGTAATTTTACCTTTTTCTTCTGCTTGACCTGGCTGTTTCCCCACCTTAAAGCAAAGTACAACCTGGATGCTTTGGAGGCTGGATTCTATTCTTCAGCTCCCCTGATTTTTGGTGCTTTGGGCAATTGGTTTTCCGGATTTCTGGTTGATTACATCTATCGCCAAAAGAAATGGGCACTTTCGCGTAAGGTGCCGGCGATCATTGGGTTCTTACTGGCCGCTATTGGGATCGTAGCAAGTGTATATATGAATGAAGTGACAGGAGCCATCCTCTTTATTTCTATTGCCATTTTTGGAGCGGATATGACCCTAAGTCCTTCCTGGTCGACTTGTGTGGACGTCGGCAAACAATTTTCGGGAGCAGTAAGCGGTACAATGAATATGGCAGGCAATATCGGGTCTTTTGTAACCGCTTTGGCATTTCCTTACTTATTGGACATGACCGGTTCAGAGACGCCGTTTTTCTTTGTAGCTGCCACCCTAAATGTTTTTGCGATTCTCATCTGGATGTTCATCACACCACAGAAATCGTTGCAAATTTCATAACTTATGATTTCAAGAAAAGACTTTAATAGCGCCTGCCAAAAAGCGATCGGAATGATTGAAGCGGCCGGCATTCAACTGACGGAAGCCGATAAGCAAAATGCCGCTGCCGCCGACTTTGGGCTGAGTAACCTAACAAAAGAAGGCATACAGATCGTCACCTTGTTCGACACAGATCGAATCGCGGCCAAAATATTGGTGCTCTTTCCCTATCAAACAGAGCCGGAGCATTGGCATCCTTCCGTGGGAAACGATCCGGGCAAAGAGGAAGTGATTCGAGCCATTGCGGGTGACCTGTATTTTTACATACCCGGCACCGATACTTTAAAGTACGGCTTTATTGTTGAAGGCAAAGACCACTGTTACACGATGCGTCATGAAGTGGTCATGAAACCGGGAGATCAGCTGGTTTTGCCAGCCGGGACCAAACACTGGTTCCAGGCTGGGGAAAGGGGGGCCGTCATGTACTCTTTCTCCACGAAAGTCCGGGATGCCCTCGATCAGTTCTCGGATCCAGATATTGTCCGTATTACAAAGATCATCGACTAAAACAACATATTCATGAAACAAAGCATCATCACCGCCTTTTTGGGCAAAACACAAGACCGGTTTTCCGAATATCAACAAACGACGGGCCTGAAAGAAAGATTGGAATTGGTTGCCCAGATTCCGGGAATGACTGGGGTAGAAGTCGTTTATCCTTACGAGACCGGCGACCCCGCTGACACAAAACAAATGATGGATGAACTTGGATTGGAGTTTGCCGCCATCAATGCCAATATCAAAAAAGAAACCCAATGGGTGCCCGGCGCCATTTCCCGTCCGTCAAAGGAATTGAGAACAAAGGCTATTGAAATCATCAAAAGGGCAAAGGACTATGCCAAAAGGGTAGGAGCACCACTCGTCACCTGCTGTCCACTATCGGATGGATACGACAATCTTTTGCAAGTAGATTATCCAAAGGCATGGCGCAATATGATTGAGTCGGTAGCCGAGGCGGCAGATTACCTGCCGGAAATTCCCTTGTTTTTGGAATACAAGATCAATGAAACCAGGGTGCATTGTCATCTGGATAGCTGTGCAAAGACAATTGTACTGCTGAAAGAGGTACAAAATTCGGCCACCGGTGTAACCATTGATTTCGGTCATTCCCTATTGGCGAAAGAAAACCCTGCACAGGTATTGTCTCTATGTGAAGAATCCGGAATAGATTACTACCTACATACCAATGATAATGATTGGAATTTTGACTGGGATTTGATCGGTGCCTCTCGCAATTTTCTACACACCGTTGAATTCTTTTTTTATGCCAAAGAATACGGATATGATAAGTATTTTACCGCCGATGCTTCTCCCCGTATTTTTGACATGGTAGGATTTTTTACGCAGCACACTGCTATGAATCTTGCTATTTGGAATCTAGTTGAACAATTGGACCGGGCAAAGTACCGGAAGTTGATGGCGGAAGAACGTTTTATGGAATTGATGGAATTGATTCGGAAGGAGATTTATCGGCTGCCTTGATCCTGTGGCCCATCATAGTATCAAGTGGGCCATCAAGGCCCACAAAGCATCAAGGCAATCGCCAAGATTGCCGCAGTATCATAGTATCACATCCAATCATCATAAACCTTCGACAAATGCTTTTACCAATCCAATCCACGAAGAGAAGGAGACGGATTCCAATCCTACCGATCCTGGTTCTATTCTTATTGGGGAATTGTAGTGGTGAATCGGAAATGCCCGTCGACTTGGAGCAGGCAAGAGCTGAAATTCTGAAATTGCACCAGGAACAACGGCGCCAACACTTCGAAAAAGATTCCATTGCCTTTGCGAAACAATTATCCGAGCATTTCATTTCTGTAAATCGGGGAGTGGTCAGCCGACCTACCTATGAGGAGAATTTAGGCAGGTACCACCAATATTTTTCCAGTGTTGACTTCGTCAAGTGGGACGACGTAGCGGAACCCATTATTCGATTTTCCGAAGATGGGAAAATGGCGTATGCGATTGTAGAAAAAGAAGTAGTGGTCAGCTACGATTACGATGGTACCGAAAGGGAGGGCAGAACGGAGTTTGCCTGGGTCACCATTTATCGGAAATACGAAAATGGCTGGAAGATTGACTGTGTCGCTTCGACCAATAAACCCGATCAAGTATCGGATTGATGGGTCATCGGCGTTTTTTACGCAAAAGCCTGATGCAGAGAAAGAGGACTATGACGGGAACAATAATAAACCACAATGCGAGTATCCAATTCAGCAGGATCGGCAATATGCGACTCCAAGTCCATTCCATTTGTCTAGTTTTTTTGAAAGATACAAAAAAATAGGTGCTTAGGCTAGGATAGAATTGGTTTAACGACATGGCCGTGCACGTCCGTCAACCGATATCGTCGACCTTGATGTTTAAAGGTCAGTCGTTCGTGATCAATGCCCATAAGGTGAAGGAGGGTGGCGTGAAAATCGTGGATGTGCACGGGGTCTTTTACGATGTTGTAACTGAAGTCGTCCGTCTCTCCGTAACTGAATCCACTCTTGACGCCCGCTCCTGCCATCCACATTGTGAAGCACCTTGGGTGGTGATCGCGACCGTAATTGTTTTTGGTCAATTTGCCTTGGGAGTAGGTAGTTCTACCAAATTCACCTCCCCAGATGACCAGCGTGTCATCGAGCAACCCTCTTTGTTTTAAATCCTTCAACAAAGCGGCGGTCGGTTGGTCTGTTTCTTTACATTTACGCCGTATGCCCCCCGGCAAATAGAGATGGTGATCCCACCCCTGGTGAAAGAGTTGTACGAATTTGACATCTTTTTCCAATAGTTTCCTCGCCAGTAGACAATTGGCGGCATAGGTGCCTGGGTTGCGACTATCTTCGCCGTACATTTCAAAAGTCGCATCTGATTCTCCCGTTAGGTCAGTCACTTCAGGAACCGATGTTTGCATCCGGTACGCCATTTCAAACTGTTTGATTTGATTGTCTACCTCCGGGTCGTTGTAGGTATCGCGTTGGAATTGATTTAATTTTTTTAAGTGATTGAGCATGTCTTGCCGATCCCGACCATCATATCCCTCCGGATTGTTGAGGAACAGAACGGGGTCTTTGCCGGAGCGAAATTGTACGCCCTGATGATGGGTGGGTAAAAAACCATTGCCCCATAAGCGCGCATAAAGTGGCTGTCCGCTGGCATTCTTGGAAACAAGGACGATGAAGCTAGGGAGATTCTCATTATCCGAGCCCAAACCATAGGTCAGCCAGGATCCGATAGAGGGGCGTCCGGCCAACTGGTGCCCGGTCTGAAAAAATGTAATGGCGGGGTCGTGATTGATTTGTTCGGTATACAGCGACTTAATAAAACACAGATCATCTACTACTTTTGCCGTATAAGGCATTAGATCACTGACCCAAGCCCCGGATGATCCGTATCGATTGAACTTGAATAGCGAAGCCGTGACGGGTAGCGAAGATTGACGTGCGCTCATACCGGTCAGTCGCTGTCCTTTCCGTACGGAATCCGGTAGATCCTGGCCGTGCATTTTTTCCAGGGCCGGTTTATAATCAAAGAGATCCATCTGCGAGGGACCACCACTCATGAAGAGATAAACGACTCTTTTGACTTTAGGCCGGAAATGGGGAAGCCCTGGCAGACCTCCATTGTTTAGAGTAGGAGAAGGGGGCGCGGCAAACAATTGGTTAGTACCCAGTAACGAGCTCAAGGCGACAGCTCCCAATCCCATGGAGGTTTTGGTGAGGAATTCTCTTCTTTCCATTCCCTTTTCCAAACGTGTTATGTCTTTATTCATTTTAGGAGATTTTTCCATTTAACGCAATACGACTGCCGCATCCGAACACATCATGATGTTGACTAAAACGGTATTGGCGTACAACTGATCTTTGTCCAGGGCCGAATCCACTTCATATTCTCCGGAAGCCAGCAATCCAATTGGCTTTTCTTTTCGCCGTTTAAACTTTTGATGCTCGAAACGTTGGATTTCCAACAAAGACTGAAGCTCTTCCCGGCTTGGCCGTCTTCCGGTCAATTGTACGAAGACCCGAGCGATTCCCTTTTCCAGATCATTGTGTTTGGTAATTTGTTCACCAAACACTTTGGCAGCCTCCAGAAAGGATGGGTCATTCATCAATACGAGTGCCTGTAGTGGTGTGCTGGTCTGTTGGCGACGTACAGTACATTCGCTACGCGTTGGGACGTCGAAAATAGAGAGCGTTGGATTGGGAACCGACCGTTTCCAATAGGTATACAGACTTCTTCGGTACAACTTGTCGCCGGTGTCTCGTGCATAGACTAGGTTGTTGATTTTCCAGAGTCCTTTTGGTTGGTAGGGCTTTACACTTTCTCCGCCGATTTTCTTGCGGAGCAAACCACTTGCTTCCAATGCGTTGTCCCGAATCATTTCACCGGTCAAACGATTGGCTGGCCCGCGCGCCAACCAAACATTTTCAATGTCCGTATCTCGCAGCTCATTCGACATTTTGGAAGATTGGCGGTAGGTTGCTGAAGTAACGATCAATTTCATTAGGGCTTTCACATCCCATCCGGATTCCACGAAATGAACAGCAAGCCAATCCAGTAGTTCGGGATGGTCGGGTAAATCTCCCTGGTTGCCGAAATCTTCAACCGACTTTACCAGACCTCTTCCAAATAGACCGTGCCAATACCGGTTGACAGCTACGCGAGCGGTCAAGGGATGCTCGGGATGAAAAAGCCACTTTGCCAGACCAAGTCGGTTTTCGGGAAATTCCGGAGGCATCGGCATGATTTGACTAGGCGTATTCGGGAACACCTCTTCACCATATACATCGTATTGCCCTCTCTCCAAAACAAAGGCTTTGCGGCGTTCCGGCATCTCTTTCATTACCATGACCTGCCGTACGTTTTCCATGCTATCGGCATAGGTTTCTCTGAGTTGCTGGAGCTTGTCGCTTTCGTATCGGAAATCGGCCGACCGTCGCTGGAGGTGATATTGCCTCAGCCAATTTTCTTCTTCTTCAGTCAGTGTTTGCGGCTCTTTGGAAAGTATTTGACGAGCCGCGTTGGGCTGGGCCAACTGTAGAACCTCTAATGCGACCAACTCCCGGTTGAATATCATCAATTCATCGATTCGGCCGTTTTTCAGTCCGGTGCCTCTCCACCGACCCCCAAATTGTATGCCGGGCTCAATGGGCTCGGGATAGATAGCATCTACGAGATTATGGAAAATGATGTCTTTATAAAGATTGTCAATTTCAACTCTGGTAGCCCACGCTACTCCATTGACGTAAAGGTTGTAACCCTCGGCTTGGCTAGAGCCGTCATAAGTAACTGCCAGATGAAGCCACTCTTCTTTCGGAACGCTCTTCAATGAGATCTCATTGATGGCATTGTCGGGATACGTATGGGCCATCATTAGTTCAAAGTGATTATCCTTCAAATTGAGATGAAAACCCCGGTAGGCATGTAAACCAGTACCATAGCCTTTATGAAAAATGACACCATTTTCCAGGTTTTTCGGAATGTAGACTTGGAGGGCTACCGTGAACGGTTGGCTTCTTTTAAAGATGCCGATCTTATCCAGGTCCAGCCACGCATCTCCATCCAATTGCAATCCTTTGCCTTGTTTTCCGCTGACCAGCTGTGGTTCTTCATTTTTAGACGACTTGAGCTTCATCCTGCCTCGCTGGCTGGGATGGAGTTTATTCTGCATTTGGCGGTTTTCCAAATCGAAGTGTGCGATCAACCCGTCCGTAACTTTGTTGCTAGATAGGCTTTGGTAGTTTTTTTGACGGATGAATGTTTCAATGGTCTTGACTTCCTCCTCTTTCAATTTCCTTATTTTCCACTGCCGTTGCTCAATCTGTTGCTCAAGATCTTGGAGGATATTGGTTTGTTCCGCAGTTGGCAATAACAGTGCGGGCACCGGAGTGGCTCCCTCCCAGGAAATCAGACCGGACTCATTGATATTGTTAAAATAACTGTAGAGCTCGTAGTAATTCTTTTGGGAAATGGGATCGTACTTGTGATCGTGACATTTGGCACATCCCAGTGACAAACCAAGGAAGCCAACCCCAAAGACATCCGTTCGGTCCGACACGTATGCTACCCGGAATTCTTCATCAATGATGCCATCCTCGGCATTCTGCGGATGAAGCCGATTGAAACCAGTAGCTAAGATTTGTTCTCTGGTGGGGCTTTCCAAGAGGTCTCCGGCCAGCTGCCAGGTTACAAACTGATCGTACGGCAGATTTTCATTGAAGGACTGGATGACCCAATCACGCCAGGGCGACATGTCCCGATATCGGTCGGCCAGGTAGCCGTGAGTATCGGCGAAACGCGCCAGATCCAGCCAATCCACAGCCATTTTTTCACCATAGGCACTAGAGGCCAAAAGTCGATCTACCTGTTTTTCGTAAGCATCAGCACTGTCATCCTGCAAAAATCCCTGAATTTCTTCGTGCGAGGGAGGCAATCCAGTCAAATGGAATGAAAGTCTTCGCAGGAGTGTTGCCTTATCGGCTTCTGGAGTCGGCATTAGTGCTCGGTTTGTCAATTGTCTGAAAACAAATCGATCGATTGGATGCTGGTTCCAGTTGGCGTCGTCTACTTTGGGAGGTTGAAGGTCCTTTCGAGGAGCATTGAATGACCAATGAGGCTCATAAACAGCTCCTTCTTTGATCCACCTGGTTAGGATGGCTTTTTCCCTTGCACTAAGCAACAGGTTGGATTCTTTTGGTGGCATTTGATGTTCCGGATCTTCCGAAATAATCCGGTGAAACACTTCTGAGCCTTTTAATCGCCCCGGTGTGATGGCAAACTTTCCTGGATTGTCCGGCAACTCGGCATAGGCATTGTCGGCATTATCGAGCCGCAGTCCGGCTTTGATTTTATTCTTGTCATTGCCATGGCAGGCGAAGCACCGGTCCGAAAGAATCGGCTTGACGTGAAGGTTAAAGTCTAATTGGTCCGGTAATTCGCGGTAAGCCGCCGCCACCTCTTCCGGGAGGTTGGTTGTACAGGAAAAACCGGCGGTTAGCACCAACCCCCAAATCAGTGGAATTGCACGTTTTGCATACGTGACAAGAATTATCTGAGCACTAGACATATTCCCTTTCAAAATAGATATGATTTGATCCAGTAATCTCTATAAATATCGCTAAAAGATGGGTGAAATTAGAGTGATCTGGACTGAGCAAAAACTAGACAACGCCACTTTTGAAATGAATTTTATCTCTACTTATCTTTAGCCAGACGCATGTTATTCTCCCAATTTTAGGCCTTTCCGAGCAATTACCTGGTCGTCAACTGTTAGGACAAATAAATACAAACCAGTGGATGGAAATGCTTCATATCGATACCAATGCCGCCCCGTTTTCTGATTTTCGTCCAAGAGATCGGAAATGTGTTTCCCACTTGTGTCAAAGATAGAAAGACGTACTCGCCCCTGCTGTGGAAGGTCGTATTGGAGGGTGACCGAGGTGTGAAACGGGTTGGGAGCGAGTGAAAAAACCACTTTGTCAGTTTGAATGATCGGCCGGTCCAAAACCGTTAATTTGGAAATAACCAAGATGCTATCCAAACCGTTCTCACGAGGAATGGAATACTTATAGACGCCTGCTTCTTTTCGAACAATGCCGCCAATTTGAATGCTATCTCCCTCAAAAACGGATACCGTTTCATGTCGATAGTAGTACCAGTGACTGTTTTCTACAACGACAATTGAACTGTTTGTCGGTAGGTCCGTAAGGACATCCTGGTTGTTTCCGGGCCAATTGATGATCAAACTATCGATGGTATGGTACGATCCCAGTCCAAAATGGAGGTCGTTAAAACTATGAGAAAGATAACTCGATCCTCCGTCTGCTTCGCGCAGAAGACTTCGATTCCCGACAACTGCACGGACCTGGCCACCGTAACCATTGCGATTACTGGTAGTGCCCTGCAGGCGAACCTTCAACCAATTGCCGGAGTCGGACACATTGTTTTCGTAGATCAGCGTATGGGTTTCCGATGACGGAGATTCGGATACCACTCCAAACATGAGATCCAGATCACCGTCATTGTCGATATCTGCAAAACTCAAGCCCCGACAACGTGCGTTGTTGGCAAGGCCCGATGGTTCAGATTGATCCGTAAACCTTGCATTCTTGCCTCCCATAAACAGCCGATTTTCATCATTTTGGTGAGGAGCTTCAATCACTTGCCCATTGGCTACCACCAGGTCCAGGTAAGTGTCATTGTTGCAGTCGAGGAAGGCTGTTCCCCAACTGGTACCATCCGGGTTGTTTACTTGCTTGATCACCGCAACATCCGTGAAAAAATGGCCCTGATCTCGGTTCTCAAAAAAAAGATTGTCGCCGATGTTTGTAATATAGTAGTCTAAATCACCATCCTCGTCATAATCCCCGACCGCTACCCCCATGGCATTGATGCGGGCATTTAGTTGAGCAGCCGCTCCGGCCCTTCGAAATCCCTGCTGCGGGTAGGGATTAAGATACAACTCATTGGATTCAAAATGAAGCCCGAAGTCGTTGGCTACATGCAGGTCGATATCGCGATCCTGATCGCAATCCGAAAAGGCGACGGCTAGCCCGCATCCAACATCATCGAGCCCCATTAGCGCTGCAACCTCGATGAAAGCGCCGGTCCCGGTATTCTGATACAAGAAATTGGGGGTGCAGTGATCGATGTTTTGGGCAAATGGTTCCTTTTCAAAAGATGCATAATTGCCGACATAAATGTCCAATCGTCCATCGAGATTGAAATCCCCAAAACTTGCTGAGGTACTCCACGCTTGTTCTAGAAGGCCGGCTTTTCTTGAAATGTCGGTATAGGTCCCATCGCCGTTGTTTTCCAGCAGAACGTTTGTTTGTCCATTTGCCGTCGTTACCAGAAGGTCGTCATCCCCGTCATTATCGATGTCCCCGGTTGCCACGCCTACCGTGTTGAAAGACTCCAGGCCCACGCCAGCCAGTTGAGTAACATCGGCGTAAGTACCGTCCCAATTGTTCTCGTATAATTTGTTGGGCCGTTCTCCACCGATGATGAAGATATCGGGATAAAAGTCCTGGTTGTAGTCGATAAATGCAACACCACCCCCCATCAGGTGTCGATCAATGCAATGGATTTGTACTCCGATTTCACGACTGATTTCCCGAAAGGGTTGTGCTTGACAGATCGTGCCCGCTGAAATCAGTCCGGCAATTATCCAGCTTTTATACATCACCTTAGAATTATTTTGCCCGTTAGAGTGCTGTTATTCAACCTTATTTGATACCAGTACATTCCTGCCGGCATTTTACGACCATTGGCATTGATCCCCTTCCACTCCAGGGTGGTTGGGCCCGGATGCTCCACATTTACTTGGCTTTGCCGAATCAATTCTCCGGTCAGGGAATAAATGTTGCAGTACAGTATGCCCGGTTTATTTGCGCTTATTTCAATAGAAATGCTTTCGTCAAAGGGATTGGGAAAGACCTTGGATAATTGTAGGTCGACCGGGCGAAGGAAAACTTTCTTGGTTGAAGTCGTCAAATTTGCCGTTTCCACCACTTTGATTTTTTGGTTGACAGCAACATTCAGGATGACCTCTCTATGACCGCTTGGCCATTGAATAAGCAGACTATCTACCATCTTAGTCTGGCCGAGTCCAAAATGAACCGGTTGAATGCTTTGAGACATCAAACCCGCACCGTAGTGAAACCGGTGGAATGATTGGCCGTTGGCAAATGCGATAATCACAGCTCCAAATGCATCGCGATTGGAAGCGGTACCCTCCAGGTCGACCTGGAGCCAATTACTATTTCTGGCACGTCCTATATTTTGAAACAGATATGGTGATTCATTGGTATTCGATACCAGGATGTCGAGATCGCCATCTTCGTCGTAATCAAATACTTCCATGCCCATTCCATGTGCTTCGCCATTGGTTGAGGAATGCTGCGACCAATCTGAGAAACTAGCTGTGCCTTCTACCAATTGATTCTTAAAAAACTTATTTGGATACACAAAGTCGTTGAAGCCATTGACCAAATAGAGGTCTTCATCGCCGTCATGATCGGCGTCGAAAAAACGAGTGCCCCAGGCCCAATGGCCCTGTCCGACCTTTTGTTCGACGCCCATCTCAACGAAAGGGCCATAATCGGTGCCCGTAAACAGCGGGTTGACCTGAAATTCAGAAATATTGGTGATATAGATGTCCAAATTGCCATCCCGGTTGTAGTCTCCAATTGTGGCCCCCATCGCATTTCCCGTGTTGCGCAAGCCATAGGCAATCGTCGCATCGTGAAAGAATTGTCCTTCTTGATTGACATAAAATCGGCTAAAACCGTAATCATTGATCACATAGAGGTCCAGCCATCCGTCTTTATTAGCGTCGAAGGGAATGCTACACCAGGTACTACCGCTGTCTCCTAGCCCGGAGGCATCGGTCACATCGATAAAACGCCCATTTCCTTGATTGCGGTACAATTGATTGGTCTGCTGATAATCGCTGATGTAAAGGTCTAGATTCCCATCTCGATCATAATCCCACCAGAGTGCACTTGCATTGACACAGTCATCGCAGCTCTTGATATTCGACTGGATCGTCACATCATCGAAAGAGCCGTTCTTTCTATTGTGATACAATTGGACGGCACCGGAATGGGTCAGGAGCA
>JANQRV010000194.1 GCA_028284395.1 Saprospiraceae bacterium | reverse complement strand
ATCAATCAAGAGCCTCGGCGTTATCTCATCAACGAAACCGCCATGAAACAGCTTGGTTTCCAAACTCCGGAAGAGGCAATCGGCCAGCAAATAAGTTGGTCGATCGGTTCTTTCAATTTGTCGTCCGGCCCCATTGATGGCGTGGTAAAAGACTTTCATCAGGAAACCCTCAAAAACAAGGTCGACCCCTTATTATTGACCTTCGAGCCAATTTGGCTTCAAACATTTCTTGTCAAGGTGGAGACCAAGGAAGTCGAAAAAACAGTTCAGCGCATCAAAAAAAGTTGGGATGAATTGTTTCCAAAATATCCTTTCGAATACTACTTTCTCGATGAAATGTACAATAATCTTTATAAGAGCGAACGAATCCAGATTCAGCTGCTTTTTATTTTTAGCGGCTTATCGATCGTTCTGGCATTGATCGGCCTTTTTAGTTTAATTGCTTTTGCCCTTAGAACCAGAATGAAAGAGATTGCCATCCGAAAAGTATTAGGAGCCGACCTTGCGTCCCTGATCAAACTGCTGGGCAGAGAATATCTCATACTGGCTTGTATCAGTGCCGCGATCGCCGTTCCTGTTAGCTACCTCTGGATCAGCAGGTGGTTGGAGGATTTTGCTTATCGAATTGAGATATCTCCACTGACTTATTTGTTGGCTATTGGCCTGGTTGGCGCATTGTTATTGCTAACGGTCTGTATTCAGACTTCTCTTGGCACCGCCGTTAATCCCGTTGAAAAACTAAAGACCGATTGATGTTGCACATACATACCGTTCAGAAGCGCTGTATATAATATTCAAATTACGGACAGCGCTTTTGAACGTATAGTACAGCTTACCTTCAAAGTTTGTAGACTTTCAGGCTCCCATGGGATAGCTTAGCTCGCAATAGTGACTCCGCCTGCTCATTACCATAATACCCCTTGACCACTTTGGAAGAATTTTTCTTGGAGTGATAATGTATTTGCATATCTTCAGGATAATGAATGCCACCATGTTGTGAAGAGGCATCCATCCGAAAATGACTCCCTTCTTTAACTTTCATTTCAAAATTAGCGTGGGATCCCTCCAGATGAATACTTGCAAATCGATCTGCGACGCCGGAACGGCAACTTCCATGGTGCAGATTGGCCTCTAGGGATTCCGTCACCTGCTTGATTCTCATCACGCTATGGCTCGCGCGGATCCTTACTTCGCCTGCGTCGCCAATGTCAAAATGATCGTGACTACTTTTGCTGGTCGTTAAGTTTTGTACCTTACCCAATAAAAGCTTGCTGTGAGAAGTCGAACTTTCCACTTTTTGCGCGGATTCGGCCTCAAAAGTTGCATGACTACCGCTAAACGCAACGTCGGCAATGGTCCCGGCAAATAATTTGGCATGACTAAGCCGGCTATTGATGTACCCAGCCTTTTCAATGTTGCCCCGCCCGTGAGAGATGTTAATATCTGCTTCTCCTCCAATGTCACCCGCTTCCAAGTCTGCATGGCTCAATTTTAGGCTGGCATTGCCGGCTATTTTTTCCATATAAACCTTACCGTGGCTCTGTTCGATCCTAATGTTGTTGGTCGCAGGCAAATACACTTCATAGTCGACCTTCAAATCGCGAAACTTCCGGCCCCAGTACCTTTGGAGTAAGTTATCAAAATCTGTTTCGGCAGAAACATGAGTAGCATCGTTCTCAAAGTCAATGGAGACCCGATCAAAGACCTTTTGGGCATCCTCATCTGTCCTGGCTTCCACACTGATCAAAACCGTAATTTTCACTTTATTTTCCGACCAGGTTTTGATGTCGACTTTCCCGTGGCGATTGTGAATTCGGGTGTTGCCGTCGGCAGTTATATCAAATTCTTTTTCGATGGTTTTACTGTAGTCTTTCGCATCAACGGCAGTGACTGGGGCTTGAAACGCCAAAAGCGTCAAGAAAAAAAGAAGGCTAAGTTGCAAGGACTTCATAGACAGAAAATTTGTTTTTTGATTCAATCATTCCATTAGTAGATGCAATTTTCATCTACTTACCCCCAATCCAAGTGCAACAGAAATATGGAAAAAAAAGCAATTTATTCAACAAATAAATTGCATTTTTGCGCAGAAATGTGCTTTTTTACTAACTGGTCATTGAGGCACGTGAATGCATTGAATTTCGACCACTTAAATCGTTAAAAGACTGTATGGGACATATTATCTCATTGCTAAATCATAAGGGAGGAGTAGGCAAGACTACCAGTGCGATAAATATTGGGGCAGGCTTAGTAGAAAACGGCAAAAGAGCCTTGCTAATCGATCTGGACCCCCAAGCAAATCTGACACTTTCGTTAGGAGCTCCCAGAATTGCAGAAACGATCTACGAAGCGATGAAAGGCGAAGCCCCGTTGACACCCTATACTGTGCGGGAGGGGTTGGACATCATAGTTTCCACGCTCGATCTATCCGGGGCGGAAATGGAATTAATCAACGAAGCGGGCAGAGAGTTCATTCTGAGAGAATTATTTGAGCCGGTGAGAGATAAATACGATTACATCCTAATCGATTGTCCGCCATCCTTAGGTCTTTTGACTTTAAATGCACTGACTTGCAGTGATTATGTCTACATACCGCTACAAACGCAGTTTTTAGCACTCCAGGGGTTGGCCAAGATCAAGCAAGTCATCAATAAGGTTAAGCTAAGACTCAATAAAAAGCTGGAAATCGGGGGAGTGATAGCCACCATGTATGACAACCGAAAAGTATTGAATCGGGATGTTGTAGAAACGATGAAAAAATATTTCGGCGATACTGTTTTCAAAACGATGATCCGAGATAATGTCTCCCTCGCGGAAGCTCCTGCTAAGAGAAAAGATATTTTTATTTACAGTCCGAATAGCATCGGCGCAAAAGATTACATGGCCTTGTGCCAGGAAATTTTGGAACGTACTGAGAAACCAGTAGAAGCATAGGGGGTTCATACGGGAAGAGCCCTTTGTGTTAGGAAATATATAGAGCCACTTATAATAAGGACCCAGCATTTGTGTTCTAAATAAAACTCATTCGTGTGAGTAAGAAAAACTTCATAGACGGGATGGAGAGTATCTTCACGGATTCTGCTGAAAACAATATTCAGGAAGAAGCCAATATCTTCTCTTATGAGGCAAAGTCCGTGAGAGATCCTGGAGAAGTATTCTCTTCCAAAAAAACGTCATCGTCTGATCCAGATGAAGACTACGATTACGAAGAAGCCACCAGCGAGAAGAAGAAGACCCACAAGAAACCATTGACAGGCCTTGACCTATTGATTCGAAATACCACCGGTGAAGGCCCTTCACATCATACCGGCGCCAATCAACGTAAGATCTCTTTCGTATTTGACAAAAACCTACTTTCCAAGCTAAAAGCCATTGCCAGTAGCGAAAAAACCTATTTTCGGGAGCTGGTAACGGATGTCCTCAAGCAATTCGTTGCCAAATACGAAAAAGACAATGGCAAAGTTGATCATTAAACCGACCGTCCCCTACGTTTATCGATAAAAACCGACTTCTGATCAAAACTTTTTCCATTCCTCTCCGGAATGTCTTTCTTTTGTGATGCCTACCTTGGCTTTCTCCCGAAAAAAACGCTACGAAAATTCGCTCCAAAGATTAATTCTCAAGTTTTATTAATTCTTTAAAACCCGACTGTTTTATGAAAAAATGGATGCTTTTTCTAGTTGTGGCCACATTCATGGTCAGTGCAAATGCCTTTGCTAACCTACCGGTTGCTGAAGAAGATAAAGGCATGATTATCAATGTCGATCAAGTGGCAGACAAGCAGTTTGTACTACACCTGGCCAACTTGGAAAAACAGGTTACACTGATCCAAATTGAAGATCTAAAAGGACGCGTTTACTTTAATGAAAGAGTAAGGAACCACAATGGTTACGCGAGAAAGATCAATCTAAAAAAGATACCCGAAGGGCGATATATTCTCTCGATCAAACAAGACCAAAAGAACTTCGCTCAGGTCATGGTAGTTCAGGACAACAAGGTTGTTTTTTCCAAAATGAAGGAGAGGAGTTAATCAATCCGATCAAATTTCTAACCACCATTTGAAAAACCCCGGCGTTTGGCTGCTTGTCAACATCGGGGTTTTTCAATTCCATTCATAACTAACTGGTTTAAAGAAACTTACACCCTTTAACTCGAAGCGTCAACAAAATCTGAATGTACAAAAAGCTCACTTGCGAACCACTTTACCGGAAAATGGAATTTTCCTACCGGATATTGAGAATAACTTCCTTTTAGTAAATCGAATTATAATTTTATTCGGAATATGTCCAAAGAGTAAAAGTTGTTTATACTTTTACAGGGAGCGAAATTAAAAAAGCCGCACCTACTTTGGTGCGGCCTCTCGCTAATAACAAATCATAATCTCATGAAAATAAGACGACCTAACTTTTTTAAAAACGAAATTGAATCGTTGTTTATTTCTTCGCGAAGCTAAACTTCGCATTTATTTTTTTAGGACCTAATAACAAATCAAAATACTATACCCCTTTTTAAAAAAAATCTCTAAACTCCGGAACATTAGCAATTATCATTGCGGTATAGGCTCCTCACTCAATTGAGTGAGGAGCTGTGGGTTTATGGGACTACGATTACTTTTTACTGAATCATTATCTTTCCGCTACTCACTCCACGCCTTCCATCTACCAACATTCGATAAAAATACATTCCTGCCGGCAAATCGTTGCGATGGAATTCGAATTTAGTTCCATCAAATCCTCTACTCCGAAGCAATTTACCGGTAAGATCGTACAATTCAAACACATTTTCATCTCTGATGGTCTGAGTTGTCTCAATCTCAAACGTAGTTGACTCCACGAAAGGATTGGGTTGAACTTTTATTTTAACACCTGCCAAATTTTGATCCGGTACTGCTACCGAGACATTTTCTTCAACAAACCTTGGGAACTCACCCACGGTGTGTGTCACTACGTTGGAAAATACAGGTGCATGATTTTCAAAAAAGATAGCAGCGCTATTGTTAATTGTTACTCCCGATTCATTATCGGGATTCTGAGCAATGTAAAATGAAACGTAACCCATTGAAGTTGATTGATTGTCAGCGCTGCTCTCCGGTACTAAGGAAATATTATCAAAGGTAAACTTTACGATACCTTCGTCATAGACTTCGAATTTGTAGGGATGACTACTTGCACCGGGCATCAGTGTGGAAATATCCAAACCAGCCGGCAAAGTATCCCTTACGACAACTCTTGAAATCGTGTCAGATGTTTCGTTGTTGCTGAACGTTATAGTGTACTGAATATTGGTGTTCGGTGCAATGTATGCATCCGCACCATAGCCTTTGGGATAGCCTCTCAAATTTACAGCTTCATCGAAACTCAATATTTCCTTGGCGTCGATTGATATGTATGGATCCTGATCGTTTTCTGGAAATTGTGTCACTAAGCCCGTTTCGAAACTACCACCTTCCTCGGGGGTACAACCCTCAATTGCCAATGTCGGATAGCTCCTTCCGGGATGGCCATCGGATTGTTCCGCAATGATCCGATAAGTATCTCCGGTCTTTGGAAACTTGATGAATTCCGCCTCATCTACATCTAACTGGTAATCGTGCTTGAGGAAAATAACATCCGAAGCAATGATTATTGCCGACTTAGGTGAAGCCATATCCGATTGCCCCACATTTTTGACCAAGAATGAAATGCTATCTCCTTGACATTCCCCTCCGACAATGATACTGGAACCATCCCAGTTGGGATCCGGCTCGGTACAAATGGAATCAGGGAAAATGTGAGCTCTTGCCAGCGCGGCTTGCCCTTGGGCAATACCGTCGCAAGGCAAAGATGTATTAATTGTGAAACTTCCGCATTGAGACACGCCAAGTGCCCCAAGGTCAAAGATATATTTACTGCCCTCCTGACTGGAGAAAGGCTTACTGGATGATTCAAAATTGATGACTTCGTCTAGCTGCACTTCAATGTAAGCATCTCTGGTAATGGCTGTACCCAGATTGCAATAATTGACGGTATAAACGATGTCGGAACACGTAGCAAGGAATGGGGTGGAAATATCAACTTCTAAAAACGGACAATTGATTTCCGCAGAGATTGGAAAATTGACTTCCGTCGTATCATAGGTTTCTTCAATATTCACAAGAAACCCTCCCGGTACGCAAGTTTTCCAATAAGAATTCACAGGAAGTACATTGACAGCATACCGGCCCTCATCGACCCGGATGCTGTATCTTCCCTCCTCATCGGTAGAGCCGTAGTAGGTTTTTTCTTCTCCTACCGCTTCTACCAACCAACCACTCAGTGGTAATTTCCCAGATGGCTCGAAGTTATTACAGGGTTCACTGAATATCTGGCCGACGATGAAACTGGTAATGGTGTTACCGCGTCCGTCCGTTTTAACCAGAGTCAAATCATTAAAAGAGTCAAGGAACTTGGAATTGTAGCCTACGATGGCAAATCCACCGTCATCGGTACTCACTATTCCTTCGGTGAAGTCAACATTGACAATATCTCCGGTCTTGTTTGACCATAGAGAATCTCCATTTGCGCTGAAGCCCGCCATGAAGAAATCGACATTGACCTGGTTTTGTTCGGCATGACCAGCTACTACCAAGTCGCCATTACCCAGCTCGGTGACTGCTACCCCGATCTCGGCGAGTTTGTCATCGCCGAAAGAAGTCAGCCAAAGACGTTTACCAGTATCGTCGTACTTGGTGATCAGTACATCGCGATTGTTGGTGATGTTCCCAACGATGGCAAGCCCGCCATCTCGGGTAGTGATGATGTCATTGCCTTCTTCTATTTCATTGGAGCTGATCGGCTTACTCCATTTCACTTCTCCCTCCCCGGTGATGCGATAAATTGCGACGTCGTTGTCAAAGCCATTTGGGTTTTCAGAAAATCCCGTGAAAGCGTAACCATCGTTGATGGTGGTGATGGCCGTACTCACATCGTCCTTATCGGTACCAATTGTTTTGGACCAAATTTCATTTCCTTGATCATCGATTTTTAGTACGAAGAAGTCACTTTCTCCGTTTAAAGTTGTGGTAGTTTCCCCGATGATTACATAGCCGCCGTCTACTCCTTTGGTTATATCTTTTCCGAACTCATCCCCATCCTCTCCAAATCTCTTACTCCACAAGAATTTACCGCTGCTACTGATGGAAAGAACATAGAGGTCCCGATCGGAAGCACTGATGTCTTTGATTGTACCTACGATGATCAGATCGCCATTGTCGGCCTGAATGACACTATTGCCCTGTTCAATGAAACTTTCATCGTAGACATTCGTCCAAACTAAAGTACCGTCAACATCCGTTTTAACTACATAAACGTCTTGATCGTTATCGGTACCAAAGGACTCGCTGAAACCGACCATCAAAAAGCCTCGGTCGATCGTTTGGATAATAGCATGTCCTCTATCTACTTTATTGCCACCATAAAAACGCTCCCAACCCTGTGCGAAAGTTTTTCCGAAACACATCGCAAACAACAAAACCGCAAAAAGTCTTTTCGTGAAGTTGCCGGATAATAATGTGTTAGGTTGTGAGATCATGAATTTGGTCGATTTGTTTTCTAATGACAATACAAAAATGTAATTAGTTAAACGCATAAGCAAAGACAAAAAAAGAGATTTGTTGAAAAAAAATAAGTAAATTTAACGCAGCTGAACATTATAAATAAATAAATATCAATTATTTACAGAAAAAATCCCGTTGTTCAAAAATTAATTATATATGCAAAACAGTCAAATTGTAGCTGTTTTAAAGTCTTTTTCGAAAAAGGAAACCCGGGAATTCCGAAAATGGCTCCTTTCTCCCTTCCACAATCAACGGAAGGACGTATTGGATCTGTTCGATTATTTTCAAAAAAATGACCACCTGACAAAAGAACACCTTCTATCGAAGACTAAAATATATCCAAAAATCTTCGGCAAGGAGCCATTTAACGATGCTAAGATCAGACAAACCATGCACTTTTTGCAGAAGCAATTGGATGACTACCTCGGGTACAAGGAGTTCAAGTCAAATGAAGTGGGAAACAAAATATTTCTCCTGAGGGCTTACCGGAAAAAGAAACTGGAAAAGCCCGTCAAGAAGACCATTTCTGCCATTACTGAACTTCAGAAAAATTACCCTTACAAGGATTTTGACTATCTGTGGAATCAATATCGTTTCCAGCAAGAAGTTTTCTACGGTTACCATGCCGACCAGGGGAGAAAACGGTCTGTCCAGCTCAACTTACAGGAAGTAGTAGATGCCTTGGACCAAGCTTATTTCGCGAATAAAATTAAGCAAAGTTGCTTTATGCTGCAACACCAAAGGGTATCGAGAACTGAATACAACAAAGGCATTATCAACGAGATTCTGACGCACGTCAATGCTGAAAAGTTGCTCAATGTTCCGGCCATTGCAGTTTACTACTATTTGTATAAGACCTACCCGGAAACCGAAAGTGAAAAATACTTTTATCAGCTGCGAGATGCACTGAATAAGCACCTGAAGTTCTTTCCAGAACAAGACGCCAGGGATATTTTGCAAATGGCCATCTATTACTGCATCGAAAGGATGAACCGCGGGAAAGAACTATTCGTTCGAGAATCCTTCGAATTGTATAAATATGGCGTCGAAAGCACCCTACTGCTTAGCAACAACCGAATTGCACGTTGGGATTTCAACAATATTGTGAGACTGGGCTCTCTCACCAGAGAATTTGACTGGGTTCATGATTTCATTGAAAAATATCAAGACTATTTAGAGGCAGCCGATCGCGAAAACATCGTACATTTTGGAAGGGCAAAACTTTTCTATGCCGAGGGCAATTATGCAGCATCCATGCGGGAGTTGGCCCTGGTTAAGGAAGACGACATTCTTTTAAACCTAAGTTCTAAACATACCTTACTAAAAATATACTTTGAAACGGATGAATTCGAACCGCTTGAGTTCCTATTGGACAGTATGGGAAGATACATCCGCCGAAAAGATGTGCCTAGCAATTACAAGATGGTCTATGAAAGCATTATCAGATTAACCAAGAAAATGAGCCGGACCAACCCGTATAATAAAGAGCAGATCAAAAGTCTGCAACAGGAGATAGCAGCAGCTCCAGCCCTTCCCCCCTCCGAGAGAGCCTGGTTTTTCAAGCAAGTGGAGAACCTGTAAGCCTTAAGCAAAGATCCCCGACGACAAATACCGATCTCCCCGGTCACAAACAATACTGACAATGACTCCTTCTTCTAATTCTTCAGCAAGTTTTTTTGCCGCGGTCATTGCTCCTCCACTACTCATCCCCGCAAAGATGGCCTCTTCTTTGGCCAAATCTTTCATCATGGCAGTTGCCTCAACCTGCGAAACGTCAATGATGCGATCGACCCGTTCGCGTTCAAAGATTTTGGGTAAAAACTCGGGCGACCAGCGGCGGATACCCGGAATCCTCGAACCATCAACTGGTTGCACACCCACAATCTGTAGATCGGGATTTTGTTCTTTCAAATAACGCGACACGCCCATGATGGTGCCGGTTGTACCCATAGAAGAGACAAAGTGAGTGATTTTGCCGTCGGTATCTCTCCAAATTTCCGGGCCTGTAGTCTCGTAGTGCATTCCCCAATTATCCGGGTTGGCAAACTGATTCAGCATGAAGTGACCTGGTTGGCTGGACAATTCTTCTGCGTACTCCCGGGAGTATTCAATCGTCCTGTCGGCAGGTGTCAGAATGACTTCCGCACCGAAAGCTCGCATGGTCTGTATTCTTTCTTTCGTTGCATTTTCGGGCATTATCAGGCTGATCTCAATGCCGTATACACTGGCAATCATGGCTAAGGCAATTCCTGTATTCCCGCTGGTTGCCTCCACCAATCTCATTCCCGGTTTGATATCGCCCCGTTCAAAGGCTCCCCGGATCATTCCAAGAGCTGCCCGGTCCTTGACACTGCCCCCCGGATTGTGACCTTCCAGTTTTCCGTAAACTTTCACCCCAGGCTTCTGGATAACGTGCTTGATTTCTACTAAGGGAGTATTCCCTACTAAGTCAATGATTGATGCCATGTAGATAGGTATTGTAAGATGGGCAATATTAATTGCTGGTGCCAACCAACACTTTGGGCTGCGATTGATAATATATTCTTGAATGAGGCTCCACACTTTTTACCAGCCAAACATTCCCCCCGATGATGCTGTCGTGACCAATGACGGTATTCCCTCCCAGGATTGTGGCTCCGGCATAAATCACGACATTGTCTTCGATTGTCGGGTGTCTTTTGACGCGAAGCAAATCTTTCTTGACACTGAGTGCTCCCAAAGTTACCCCCTGATATACTTTGACGTCGTCTCCAATAACTACCGTTTCGCCTATGACCACCCCAGTGCCGTGATCAATACAAAAACGACGACCAATCTGAGCCCCGGGATGAATATCGATACCGGTTTTTCCATGAGCATATTCCGTCAATATCCGCGGAATCAGGGGCACGCCAGCCTGATGAAATGTATGTGCAAAACGATAAACTGCCAAAGCAAAGAATCCCGGATAAGATCGAATCACTTCCGCCAAGCTGGTTGCCGCCGGATCAAACGTCAAAATGGCTTCCGCATCTTCAAGTAGAGAGGCACGAATATCCGGCAGACGCTCCATAAAAGCATTTTCAATAAATTGCGGCGCCCCAGGCAACCGATTATTTATGGTATCAAGAATAGAAAATAATTCTAATCTTAGCGATTGATATTCCAGCTCCAGCTGACGGGTCGATTGATATTTTACCTCCGCCAACTCCGGAAAGAGAATGTTCAACAGGCCATTAAGCCATTCACAGACTTGCTGGGGAGATGGAATACTTTCCGAATTCTGATGAGCATTGAATAACTGCTGAATGAAATTCTTTTCCATATTATGAGGCTATAATTGGTCTGAAAGACAGGTTAAGATTTGGAAAAGGCTAAGATTTTCGAATTGCTTGTGCGATAAGCTAAGGTTGGCTACATGTTACACTGACAGTTCTCAAGGCATTCTATAATGAGGGAAACGTCTCTTTCTTTTAGGGAATACATCATACTGCGTCCTTCCCGCTTTACTCGAAGGATACCCTTCAAGCGCATGTTTTGTAGGTGGTGAGATGTCAACGACTGTTCGCTCCCCAACATTTCGCAAATTTCCGTTACCGAAAGTTTCGGATGTTGCTCGAGTAGATGAATGATACCGAGTCTAAGTGGGTGGGCGACCGTCTTCAGTATGTAAGCGATCCGCTCCAGTTTTTCTGCCTCCTGTTCGTTGAGTACGCCCTTTTTAGTTTCCATAAGAACAAAGTTATAAAATATGAATGTGCAACATAATAAATTTAACACAATCCCTGAAAATGTCTGACACAACCTCTTTAAAACACGATGAAAAGTCGTATTGTTTTTCTCTTACTCGATATTAGTGCCAAACCATCGCCGAACCGTCTGTTCGGTCAATTTGCGATTGGGGGTAAATCCTCGATTGTTGCGTCCGGTATGATCCAGATAACTTGGCCACTTCCACCAATACATGCCCTTTAGCCATGATGCGTCCTGAATGGCTTCGAAGACCACTTCATAACACCTATTTTGGGCCTGATCATCAAAGGAACGATTTTTTGCATCTTCGTGCGGATTCACCCAAGGCGCTTCTACGCTTCTAAATCCTATTTCAGTAAATACGACGGGTTTCTGGTACTGTTGGGAAATTTTACCTGCTTTTTCTAAAACCCGCTGGAAACCCTTCGTCAATTCTTTCTTACTCGCTTCCTGTTGATCACTCAGAGGGTAATAACAATCCAGACCAATGTAATCAAATTCGTCCCAAAAGCTAAATTGTTCGAATTCTTCTCCCCAATTGGCGGCGTAGGTCAGCTTACCATTGTATAGTTTTCTGATTTTCCGGGCAATTCTTCTCCAATCATCTGGTCTTTGAACGGTGGCTTTTGCAAACTCCACTCCCAAGCACAACACATCAAACTCGTAAATCTCGGCCATCATGGCATAGTGCAAGATCCAATCGTAATAGTATTCGAAGAATGCCTGCCAGTCTTCTTCGCTCTGCATTTCAACATCTCCCGGCCAACTTCTGCCCAGCCAGATCTGGGGTTTCAACATGGTTCTAACCCCCATTTTCTGAGCGGCAAAGTGGGCGTAGAGAACAGCAGCATCATTCTCAGATCCCGCACTTTGGATTACGGGAATCCGCGTCGGCTGATTGGGGTTCCGCATGTAAGAATAGGGCACTATTGCAATCGCATTAGCTCCAATGTCGTGGAGTCTTTCAATTGATTCCCTTGCCAGTTTAGAGCCAAATCCATTGTAGATCTGATATCCCTCGTGGGCGAAATTAAACCCCTTATAGAAAGCGGGCTCCTGCTTAGCCCATTTGCCTGGAAGAGCATGCTTTTGCGTTTTAATGAATTGGCGCCATAATTCATCCAATTTGGCCATCTCTTTTTCGTCGGGCGCCCAACTTTGATAGCGGTTTAAAAAAGTTTCTCTTCCCCAATGCTTCAATAGAAAATCGATCAAAGATCCCGCCGAACAATGGTTAACGAGCGGAGAGGTTTCGGTAAAGAACGACTCGTCGAGTAATTGCCGAATCGATGGCAAATTGTCCGACGCAAGCAACCTATGAGCCCAGTAGCCATAACCTTTTTCTTGCCACTTTTGCGTAAAGTAGACCGCGAGCCCCTTCTCCAATGCCGGATATTTTGCCGGTCCCAGTAATTTTCGGAGAAGAATGGTATTTTCCACATGCAGCTGATAGCCTTTGAAATGGTCATTGGCAACCACAAAAACCTTATGGTCCTCCATTTCGCTGTGGGCAATGTTGTTATTGGAATGCTTGAGCCCTTTCTGCTCAATCCCATCGAACAAATGATAGTCAATTTTGATCGCTTGCTTTTCTTTTCCCGCAAATTCAGTAATGGCAGCAAAAGCAGCTTCGCATTGCGTCGCCAATCGTTTAGCCTGCTCAATGGAAACACCTTGCCCCTGGGCAATAAAGTTGAAATGCGGGCTTGCGACCAAGGTATCTCCAAGCTGGCGAAAATCATGGTGCTGATCCCGGTCTACCTGCCAGTCTGAAGAATTGAAATGACCAAAGACTTGTCTTTCGCTGTCCTGGTAAATTTCATATCCCCAGCTTCTCCAAAACATTCTTCCACCGGCCGTTGAGACTTTTTCAGTCAGAAATTTGCATACCTCTTCATCGTTATTGCCCGTTATACAATAAATGGGTAGCTGCTGATTACTCGGATTGGGATACGCAAATAATTTGAAGACATCGGAAGGTTGATTAAACTGCTCTCCGTCAAAAGAGAAGTAATCATCGGCGAAGGTGACTGGCAGGGAAGTCATCAACTTTTGAAGCCTGTCATCAGAATTGGGCTGGCCCACCAGAAACAATATATCATTTTGAAGAGCCTCGGGTTTCAAGTCTGCGGCACGAATGACTTTTGTTTCGTAATTACCTCCCCGAGAGCGGATGTCAATTGTTTGTAGTAATTCCCGATAGCGATCAGCATGAGGACCATCACCGTGAACAAAGGTAATGGACCGCTTTTCCCGAAATTTCTGGTTGAGTTCATTCCTGGTAGGAATAGCTGAACTATTGTTCTCTTGAGTCGCACTAGCCGTACCGGATGTAAGTCTATCCGAAGTATCTACATTACATGAACAGGTGTAAAGCATCGTTGCCAACATCAGGGCAAAGAATGGTCTAACAGCAGGCATTTTTTTCTTTAAAGATATTAAAATATAGAAAATCTATTCTGCAGCGGTAGCTGGCGAATTGGCAGATTCAACCCGCACAAAACTCAATACTACAATACCAACTAAAAAGAATATACCGAGGATTAGAATACTGTTGCGCATATCACTGGTAACCTGGGTTACAAAACCAAAGATAAAAGTCCCTAAAACCGTAGCTACCTTTTCCAAAACATCGTAGAAGCTGAAGTAGGAAGTAAGGTCTACCGCATCCGCAGGAATGATCTTGGAATAGGTAGATCGCGAAAGAGACTGGGTTCCGCCCATGGTCATACCGACAAGACTGGCGATGATGTAAAAATGAAATTGGGAAGTCAGGAAGTAAGCCCCTAAACAAATCAGTAGCCAAATGACGAGCATGACCATCAAAGAAAACTTATTGCCTTTCCAATCCGAAACCTTGGCAAAAAGATAAGCTCCGATAATACCCACTAGCTGTAGCAGGAGAATGATCATGATCAACTCGCTCGGTGCAAAAGCCAATTCTTCTTCAGCAAATGTTGAAGCAAGATAGAGGATGGTTTGAACACCAGCACTGTAAAAGAAAAAAGAGATCAGGAAAGATTTGGTATTAAACTGTCCTTTCACCGCCCTCCAAACCTTCTTTAGCTCTTCCATCCCTTTCTTAAACAACTTACCTTGGGGTTTATCTTTCGGGTCGGGCGGTAATCGCCTGAACGGAATGAGGGAAAAACCTAGCCACCACAGCCCGACCATCACGAAGGCAATTCGAGCGGGCATGGTACTATCTTCCGGAATGCCAAACCATCCGGGATTATTGATGATTACCAAATTAATGACCAGCAATATCATGCTTCCAAGAAAACCCAGGGAAAAGCCGCGGGCACTTACCATGTCGTAGCGGTCTTCCGTAACGATTTCGGGCAAATAAGAATTGTAAAACACAAAACCTCCCGCAAAACCAATCATCCCGAAAACGAAAGCAAAAGTCCCCAAATACAGCTGATCCATGCCCTTGAAAAAAAACAGTAACAAACAAGAAGTAGCTCCCAAAATGGTGAAGAACTTCAGAAAGAATTTCTTTTTTCCTCCATAATCAGCGATGCCCGAAAGGAGCGGAGAAAAAAGAGCGATGATGAGATAAGCGGCCGAAAGCGCATAGGCAAACAAGGCACTGTTCGGTATTTCAAGTCCCAGGAAATTCACCACATCGTCCGTAACACCGGCAAAATAAATCGGAAAAATAGCAACGGTAATCACTAGGGCGAAGGCGGAATTTGCCCAGTCAAAAAGGGCCCAGCCATTAATCACCTTAGGGTCGTTCTTCTTGAAGTCTGCTCGATCAGTCATACTTTCTGGTTTCTAGCGGGTAAGATAGTCATTTATCCCATTCGAAGAGATCCATGAAGTGGGTTTAAAATTGTAATTTGCGCGGTACTAATCAGGAAATATGAAAATTGGGATACTGTCTAGAGGCCCTCAACTTTACTCCACCAGAAGTTTGCTCAGAGCTGGAATCAGGCATGGCCACAACATCAGAGTCATCGACTATACCCGCTGCAATGTCATCTTTGAACGCGGCACTACGCGCATTGAATACGACTATACAACCCTTAAAAACTTCGATGCCATCATCCCTCGAATCGGAGCTTCCGTTACTGCCCAGGGTGCGGCGGTGATCAATGGCTTTGAGATGATGAATGTTTTCTCCACCGCTCGTTCAGAAGCACTTCTTTTGTCTAGGAACAAATTGAGAAGCCTGCAAAAATTGGCACGTTGCGGCGTCGATATTCCCAAAACCTATTTCCCCAGTCCTGGACAAGATGTCGAACAAATGATCGATTGTCTGGGGGGCATGCCCTTAGTCATCAAATTACTGGAAAGCACCCATGGTGCGGGCGTTATCCTCTCCGAGAGCCGAGCCAATCTTGAAGCGACTATGGAGGCGTTCCAAAGACTGAAATCCCCGGTTATTGTACAGGAGTACATTCGCGAAGCCAAGGGCAGCGACATTCGGGTCATATTGGTAGCGGGAGAAATCATAGCGGTAATGCGACGCCAGGCGCAAGAAGGAGAGTTCCGCTCCAATCTTCACCGGGGTGCCAGTGCCGAAACGATCGAACTAACCGACGAGGAAGAAAAGATCGTCAAAAGTGCGGTCCGGATCATGGGACTCGATGTTGCGGGGGTCGATCTCCTGCGCTCCGTTCGGGGCCCTCTGATTATGGAAGTCAACGCCTCTCCCGGGCTGGAAGGAATTGAGACCACTACCGGGATCGACGTTTCCAGTCAAATCATCCACTTCATTGAAAAGCGCGTAAAGGAATTGCGGAACTATCGAAATAACCTAAAGAGAATCAATGATAAATAACGCTTCGATTGAGCCGGGTCAGCATCAAGTCGTAAACATCCCCATTGGCAATTTACCTTCCGGGCATCAAATTGATATGCAGGTATTTAACTTTCGGGGACTGGCAGATGGACCTCGAATGCTGGTATTGGGAGGGATTCATGGCGACGAGATCAATGGCGTGGAAATCGTCAAGCGTACATTAACGGGACAATTTTTTAACTACCTTCAAAAAGGGACCGCCATAGTGATCCCATTGGTCAATATTTACGGTTTTCTCAATTTTTCCAGATCGCTACCGGATGGCAAAGACGTCAACAGAAGCTTTCCCGGTTCTGGCAGGGGTTCGCTTGCATCAAGAGTGGCCAGTGCCCTCACTAAAAAGATACTACCTCACATCGATTTTGGGGTCGATTTCCACACTGGGGGTCGGAGCCATTATAATTACCCGCAAATTCGATATACGGCAGGAGATGAAAAAGCAAGGGCCTTGGCCGAAGTATTCGCCCCTCCTTATGTGGTGACGAAACCCGCCATTAAGAAATCGCTGCGACTGGAAGCAAAGAAGTCGGGCAAACCCATTCTCGTGTTCGAAGGTGGTGAAAACCTTAGATACGACGGGCTCTCCATACAGCAGGGCCTGAACGGGCTCAAACGCTTACTCATCCACCACGGGATGATTGAAGGCCATGTACCGAAAGATTCCACAACCTACATTGGTGAGAGCAAGTGGTTGCGCGCCTCCCGGTCGGGCATGTTTCTCTGGTACAAATGTTCGGGAAATAAAGTGTTTAAGGGCGAACCGCTTGGGAAGATCAATACCCCCTATGGGGATCATCCAACGACGATTTATGCCCCGGAGGATGCCTACATCATTGGTCATAACAATGCACCGGTTGTCAGTCTTGGAGATGCTCTTTTTCATTTGGGACAGGTGGAAGAAAACGCAGTTAAAGAATGACAAATCAACTCATATACGGACGTCACCCCATCATCGATGCAATTCAATCGGGCACTCCTTTAGACAAACTCCTATTGCAGCAGGGAATCCGGGGAGATTTTGAAAAAGAGATCCGCCATTACAGCAAGAAATTCAACATCCCCCTTCAGGTAGTTCCTAAAGAACGGTTGAATCGACTGATCAAAGGAAACCACCAGGGTATCGCAGGCTATTTATCGCTTATCCGATACGACAAGCTGGAAGATGTCATACCCATTCTTTTTGAAAAAAACGACGCGCCATTGCTGGTACTGTTGGATGGGGTGACGGATGTAAGAAACCTCGGTGCAATTGCCCGCTCGGCCGAATGTCTAGGCGCTCAAGCCCTGGTAATCGGTAAAAAGAATTCGGCGCAGATCAATGCCGAAGCTCTAAAAACTTCTGCCGGGGCATTGACCAAAATCCCGGTCTGTAGAGAAGGCAGCTTGATCAAAGCCACAGAATTTCTGATAATGTCCGGCATCCAGGTGGTAGCTTCTTCTCTCCATGCCGATAAAAAGATATTCGATATTGACTTCCAATTGCCAACAGCAATCGTGGTTGGATCAGAAGGAAAAGGTGTTAACCCGGCCCTTTTGAAAGCAGCTACTGAAACCTTTATTATTCCGCAAAGTGGCCGTACCGATTCTCTGAATGTCTCAGTAGCTGCCGGAGTCATACTCTACGAAGCGAGCAGACAACGGTCAGATTGATGTTTATCAGATCTCCTTTTGGAATTCAGTGCCTTCTACAACTTCCCATTGACTACCGACAGCGGCAAAATGCTCTTGGTTTTCAAGTTCATGTTTGTCGATTTTTGATCAAACATCGCTGGATGGTGAGCCTGCGCAAAGAGAGGTTTTTTTCATAGGCCACTTCAAATTCGTTTCGATTCACCACAGTATGTTTAAAGTTGTATACCAACCTCGAATCGAATTACGTTGTAGGTACAGGATCGCTGCCAAAATGTTAGGTAAAGGACAAAAACCGGCATGAAAAAGGGCCCTCTTTACTTCTAACAAAAGAATTCGTAACTTTGGCAGCCAAGATAATGCACAGTAAATAATAGTTCTCGATCAAAATCTGACACTCAGATTTCCACAACTAAACCTGGGTTAATATTTGTAGTCAAAGAATGCTTTTGTGTTACCACAAAGGCCTGAGCGGCTAATGCCTATCAGATACTTTTGAAAATAATATCAACCTAAATATCTCATGGAAAAGGTTTTTACAACACAAATCTCACTTCCCACTGGGAGGCTCTTTTTGCTACTACCGATTTCTATTGTTGCATTTTTCCTTACTTCGTTTTCCGTCCATGGGCAGGAATCCAGCGAACTGCTATTGGACGCTCCAGATGCCAACTACACGCTTCTTTCTTGCATGACTGATATACTCGTCTACTACGATGCCTACATCGACGATCCCGAACTGGCCACTAATGGCATGGGCACCATAAGTGCCGACCAATTATCCGGCCCCGTAGCAGATGATTTCTTTTTATCCGCGACGACTACCGAATTAAATGAAGTACAAATTCGGGTCCGCTTTGCCGGAGCACTTACCGAAGGTGAATACAATTTCGATCTTTCTTATCAAGCCGCTTCCGGAGCCACCGTTACTCGAAATGTAAACATCAGTGTCACAAAAGATGACGCTGCCGAACAATTCATTGCCGCCAGCGACGTCGAATTCTCCGCCGGCCCTTGTGGCGAAGAGGCCGACGTTACCTACAGTTTCTATATTTACGATTGTTCGGGATTTGACGATGGTCAGCTTGCCATATCCGTCTCCGATTTACCCACCGACCTCGCCACTGACGTCAAAGGGTATGACCTGCTCGTTGGTTTGGGTCCGCATGATCTCAATGTGATCAATGGAGCCGAAGCCGTTCAAGTTATTCTAACGGCTACAGTACCGCTAGGTATCGGCAACATCAACATTGCCTATCGAGGTGCCACCTACAATCCAAAGCTGACCGTATCGTTTAGCTTTGATGTTGATGACCTCGTTTTGGTTTGCAATGGAAGTGTTAATGTCACCCTGGATGAATTCGACTGCACAGCACCGCTGTTACCCGACAACGTCCTGGAAGGTTTTTCAACCGGGCAAGATTGTGCCGATGGCTATTATGTCAAGGTACTCTATCCGTATGACGGTTTTTCGATTGACCGGGTTAGAAAATGCGGTGAATTCAAATACATTGCCTACGAAATAAATGGACTGCCCGACTGGATAGATGGAGAGCCCGATGCCACCAACGATTACCTTGAATTTCCGGATCGAGAGATTTGTTGGGGCTTCGTCAACGCCGAAGATAAAGCACCGCCGCTGGCTTGTATTCGTAAGGTAGTTGCCTTACACAAAAAAGCAGTACAATACGATTCGGATGCTGATTACTTCCTGAGCAATAAAGCACCCAAGGAGATTGACGGTCAATACTGGATCTACGATCCGGTGACCTGTGATGACAATTATCCCGCAGATGTTGCGGAAGAGATTGAAGCTGCTTTCCCCAACGGCTGCTCAGATATGATCTTGAACCAAAGTTTCCTCTCCGATCCTAATACCAATTTACTGATATGCACGGATGTCGACTCCATTTACAACATAGCGGATTCCTGGAGTGATAAATCCTACGTCTATTACACTGGTTCTCCCTCTCTGTTTGATAATTGCTCCGGAGCGCCTCCCGTTATCGTCAGTGTGTCGGACATCCTGGAAGATTACGAATGCAATTATCAATACGATCCATGCGTTGGCCGGCTGATTGCTGCGGTCATCAATCGTACTTTCGTTTTTGAGGACGAAAAGGGCAATCAAAATGAGGTGGTTCAGACCATCTGCTTTTACAAACCCATCATTACACTGCCCACGTGCAAAGAGACGCTGGACGTCTGCGAATATGGAGATACAGACCAAGAGAATACCGAATCGCTTCTCGCACCCAGCCTAATTGGTTCCGTCCCGTATTTCAAGAATGGAGCCTGTATGACGATGGAACTCGATGAGCACATCTGTAACGTGACCGTAGCCTTCGAAGATCTCATTTTGCCCGGTCCTGAAAAATGTGGATTTAAAATCATCCGGAACTGGACCATTTTTGATTGGTGCTGGAGTCCGTTAATCTATGTGCCCGATGGACTGAGCGAACCGGTCGACTTGTTGCTACAGGAATACGACGATTGCCCGCCACCGCTATTTACCGACTGGCAAAACAAAACTTTCAATTACGAGCAACACATCGTAATCGGCGACGATGAGTTGCCCGTCATAGAATGTCCGGAGTACTACTACAACGACGAACCCAGCCCCATTGTCGTTTCTACCGGACCATTCGACTGCGAAACGGGGTTCGAAATTCCAGAACCCACCGTTTCAAATAGTGAATGCGGTTATACTTGGACCGTGGAGATCTGGACCTATATCCCAGTGTTGTGGCAAGGTGTGCCAACCGGACAATATGAACTCGTGAATTTTAATGGAGCCAACATCATAGAAGACATTGATACCGAGGCCTGGGTCACCAATAGCGTTAATGTAGCAGGTGTACCAAAAGGCTATCATCAATTGGTATACATCGTGGAAGACCGTTGCGGCAATACCAACTCATCGGATTATTGCCCCTTGTTTGTCATTGATGAAATCGAACCCGTCGCAGTATGTGATGACGACCTTACAGTTTCGGTATCAGCCGGTGACGGAGGCAATTCCAACCCCTACGGTTTCGGGCGGGTTTTGGCGACAACAATAGACGAAGGCAGCTGGGACAACTGTTCGGATGTGTGGCTGCAAGTTCGCCGATTTGTTCCCGAAGCGTGTGTAGAGGATTTCAGGGTGGGCTCTGACCTGACCTTAGAAGCACAAAAGGTCACCATTGACAAACCGGGAACATTGGCAGATGGTCAAACCGGTTATTGGACGGTATGGGCAGATTACATTGATGTCGTCTGTTGCGACATTGGCCTTCACCCCGAAGAAGGGAAGGTATTGGTAGAATTGGGGGTCTGGGACAATGCCAACATGAGCCGGGACGACAAAGGCGAAGCCATTTTCGGCGATAAAGTCGAAGTAGTATTTGGCGAACACTCCACTCCGTTCGTGCAGGAAGACAACTTCAATACCTGCTGGCTGGAAGTATTGGTCGAAGACAAGATCGATCCGCAATGTACCGCCCCTCATGATCTATACCTGGATTGCCAAGAGATACCCTACTACGCTTCAATACCGGAAGATCCTAATGTCAAATGGTCCGACCTTAGCGAAACGGAACAGGCAAATTTGCAGCAATGGTTTGATGAAATCAGCGACGCGCCACAAGCACTTGACAACTGTGATGTCACCATCGAATTGGTCGATGTAAGATTTGCGGTTCACTGTAAGGCTGGTTACATAGAACGCCAGTTCCAGGCAGTAGACGCTTGGGGACAAACTTCTGACATCTGTCGCCAGCGAATTTACCTTAGTCGTCATCATGACTATTGCATACAATTTCCGAAAGACGTTGAGGCCCAATGCCTGGAAGACCCCAATATACCTGGTGTAGAGCTTTTCGAATACGCCTGCGATCTATTAGCGGTCAGTATTCGTGACGAACAATTTGATGTTCCTTCCAGCAACGAGGAATGTTACAAACTCTTCCGAACCTACCGGGTGATCAATTGGTGTCAATTTGAAGAAGATGTCGATCCTGCTACACCATTATTCGACCGTTTCGATACGGAATTTGATCTTGAGCCGCTGGTGGTCGGTAGGGATGAAGATGGTGATGGGAAACCTGGAGACGAAGATGTATTCGTTAGATTCATGGGTTGGGAAACCGACGCTGATCTGATCAATGAGATCGACCGGGTCTTTAACGATTATGGAGTTACGATCGGTTATGAAAGCTACGACTACAATACGGAAGGAACCTACGGGATTACCTACATCGACAAAGATTGTGATCCATTTAATTACGAAAATTACAATCCATTTGACGGCTATTGGCGCCACGCCAATTATTCACGCGGATTTTACCAGTATACACAGGTCATTAAAGTAACCGATGGAGAAGCTCCGATCCTGACCATCAGTGGCGAAAGTGATTTTCCATCGTTCGTCTCCCCTGATGAGGACGACAAGCTCGACGCCTACAGCAATGGATTACCCACTGCCTGTGTCGGACCCGTCGAACTGGAAATCGGAGTGACCGAATTCTGTACTCCAGATGCCATTGAGCTGAAACACGTTTATTTGCTTCCCAACCCGGCCCTGGGTGTGGGAACCATCTTGCTATACGAAGAAGGAGTGGTCACCGACGATGGTAAAGTTTTTGATTTCGGTGTCAGTGGCTCTGGCAGCAATTTCGTGGTTTCGGGGTCTTTTCCCATCGGCAGTCACGAACTGGAAATCCTCGCTATGGACGGCTGTGGCAATGCAGATGCAGATTTTGTGACTTTTACCGTTTACGATGCTAAGGCCCCTTCTCCCATCTGTATTTCGGGGCTATCGGTCGACCTGATTGCGGACGGCACCGGCGGCGGGGCCGCAACAATTTGGGCCAGTGATTTCCTGGCCAGTGAAATCTGGGACTGCTCCGAGCCGGTCAAATACACCATTCACCGAGCAGAAGTTATCGACTCATTATTGGCGGCAGACGAGCCCATCACGCCGGACTATGAAACCGATGCGGCGCTGACCCTCGATTGTAACGATGAGGAAGTAGTGGTGGTTTACGTATACGCCTGGGATGCATCGGGAATGGGCGATCGCTGTGAAGCCCTGGTGTTGATCACGGACTTCGAAGAATTCTGTGATCCGGAGTCCTCCTCACTCGCCAACGTGGCAGGTATGATCCTTACCGAGGAAGATGAAACGGTTGCTAATGTAGAGGTCAATCTCAGCGGGTCTTCAAATTCCAATACCGTTACTCCAAACAGTGGGGAATACACTTTTGGTCGCCTACCGAAAGAAAACGATTATACGATCACGCCCATTAAGGATATTGATCACGCAAACGGTGTCTCTACCTTTGACCTAGTCGTTATTGCCCGGCATATTCTAGGCACAAAACCGTTGACTTCAGTGTACAAACTCATTGCAGCCGACGTCAATAACTCCTTGTCCATATCGACCTTAGACCTGATTCAGCTGAGAAAACTAATTCTGAACATCAATGTTGAATTCAGGAATAACACCAGCTGGCGGTTTGTGGATGCAAATTATAAATTCAAAGATGAAACCGATCCTTGGGCCGAACCCTTCCCCGAAGTCATCAACATCAACAACCTCAATCAGAATATAGTAAATGGCGATTTCATTGCGATCAAGGTTGGAGATGTGACCGGAGATGCCATTCCTAATGAGCAAATGATCAATGGTCGAAATCAAACCGGCCTATTGAACATAGCTACGCAGGATCAGTTGATGACGCCTGGTAATCTGTATGAAATTCCATTTTTTGTCGAGGCACTCGATCAAATCACCGGATACCAGTTCACATTGGAATTTGGCCAAGAACTAAATCTCATTGATGTAAAAGAAGGAGTTACTAAAGCCGAACATTTTGGTTTGGCCCAGCTGGACAACCAAGCCATCACTACCAGCTGGAACCGCTCCGAAGACGGACTTGCGGACAATGCCGCTCATACTGGACGAAGCAGGATGTTCAGCCTGACCTTCAGTCCCAATGCTCCTATCCTGCTCAGTGATGCAATCCGGATTACTTCGAGGTATACTGTGGCAGAGGCTTATCCGGAACATTTTGACGGCGTTCATGGACTTCTGGACGTCTCCCTGAATTTTGCCGATGACCTGATGCAAGAGGCAGCGCTATTTCAGGTAGAACAAAACCAACCTAACCCCTTCTCAACGGAGACATTGATTCGATTTACATTGCCGAAAGCCCAGGAAGTCGAGATCAACATTCTCGATCTGACCGGACGCACGGTACAAGCGTTTGTTCAGGATTTTGAGCAGGGCGCAAACCAATTCAGGATATCGAAACATGACTTACCGATTGGGGGCGTATTCTTCTATCAGGTCAAAACCGAACAACAAGAAGTCACCAAGAAAATGATCTTATTGGAGTAGGATCAAACGTTAAAAACCCCCACCGACATCCTCTTTGATTCTGCTTTAGAATGGTTTGAAAGTTTTCAAACCATTCTATTTTTTTGGGCACCGACACAGTTCACCTCGCCAATTTTTAACAAATAAATTTTATCCTAAATTAAGTTTATCAGTTTTTGATTTTCAACGGGATAGCAATAAGCGGAAAACTTAATAAATTTAACATTTACGAAAAATTGAAGTTTGGTTGATTTTTTGATGTATTTTTAAAGTACCGTCAACCAATACCCCAATGAAAGACATTTTTGCCCAAAGGTTGAAGAGCTTACGGATCAAGCAAGGCCTGAGTCTGGAACGGCTGGCATCTTTACTAAACCACCGCATTAGTAAACAAGCGATCAATAAATATGAGCAGGCGAAGATGCTTCCGGACAACGAGGTACTCAAAGCCCTTTCAAAGATATTTCAAGTCGAGGAATCCTATTTTTTCAAGCCTACGAAAATCACGCTGAAGAACATCAATTTTCGGGAGAACCACTACCTTGGCAAAAGGGAAGAAGAAACCTTAAAGGTAAAGATCATCGAGTTTCTCGAACCCTACCTTGAATTAGAAAGTGTATTGGGCATCCAGACTGAATTCATCAATCCGATCAAGGATCTGGAAATCTGGTCACATGAGCACGTAGAAACGGCAGCCACCCAAATGCGCAAGGCCTGGAAACTGGGAGACCATCCGATATACAATGTGCTGGAAATGCTGGAATCCGAGGACATCAAGGTCTTAGAATTGGAGGATGTGCCCATTTCCTTTGATGCCTTGGCCGCAACTGCCAATGGAAACATTCCCATCATCCTGGTCCGTCAAAACTTGGAGATTCTGGAAAAAAGGGTTGCGGTATTGCGTGAATTAGCTTTTTTAGCGATGTCTAAAAATCATTCCTGCGACCTCAAAATCTGCACCTATTTTGCCAATGCTTTTCTCTTACCCAAGAACATATTCTTTGAAAATATTGGGAGAAAAAGAAAGAGTATCTCCATTCAGGAGTTGATCAAGATCAAAGAGAATTTTGGCATTTCAATAAAGGGAATTATGGAAAGAGCTGCCATCCTCGGAGTCATTCCCATCGCTGTGAGCAATCGATTCCGCAGGTTTATCAAGAGCAGTGCCAATCGCAGTCTGGAAATCGGCTACGGTCGCTTCAATGGATTGGAAAAATCCGGACGATTCCACCAATTGCTGTACAAAGCCATAGCGGAGAACATTATTCCCCTGGAAAAGGCTGCTTCGATGGCCAGAGTAAGTTCGGAAAAACTTCGATCGGAATTACATTTACTTTAGACCGGCACAACTAGTTGAACATCATTGGTTGCCTCCTTCAATCCTCCCGCTAAATTCATCACTTTTCTAAATCCGGAGTTTTGCATCCATAAACTGACTCGAGCACTCCTTCTGCCCGAACGGCAATAGACCAAATAGGATTTTTCCTTGTCTAATTCTTCGAATTTATCCCAGAAATCATCTCCCAAAAAGTCCATGTGAACGGCATTAGGTAAGTGGCCGGACTGATACTCCCCTATTGTTCGCACATCCAGCAAAATAAAGTCTTTTTGATCGCTCAGAAAAGAAAAGAGTTCAACGGAAGGCAAGTTATCTAATTTGGCTTTCAACAATTGCCATCTACTTATATTACAGGCTTCATTTTCCATATCAGTTAGCAATAATTTCCGTACAAAAATATAGATTTTTAATGGAGAATCCAGTAAGGGTTTTAAAGGATTATTTTTTGAATAGTACTCACATTGTTTCTTACTTTTACATTAGTCTTGTTCAAAAATAACAATCTGCGATATGAAAATATCTTTTTGCACTGCTCTTTGTCACGTCCTCGCCTTAATAACTCCGGCTATTAGGCTGCGGGCGTTCCTTCCTGCCCGACTGATCGGTCAGGCGGGGATCAGTACAAAAGTCTAAATTTCATATCATCACTTCTTATTTCTGAACAAGACTATTGAAGTTGTCTGAAGTTTCCTCAAGGTATATACAAGAATAACATCGGAATCATGTCAATAGTTAAGGATTTTAATGATCACCGCACGGAGATGAACAAGAAAATCATGGCACAAGACAATCTTGTCATGAAACGCTTTTTCAACCTCGATAGCCGTACCTATGAAGATGGCGCACTGCCGAAGAAAACAAAGGAACTGCTCGGTCTGGTAGCTTCTATGGTTTTGCGATGCGACGACTACATCCGATATCATCTCGGTAGCTGTTACGATTTGGGAGTTACCAAAGAGGAACTCTTCGAGGTATTCTCTGTTGCCAACATCGTCGGAGGATCAATTTGCATTCCACATACGAGAAGAGCTTTGGAGTACTGGGAAGCTCTCGAAGCACAATAAAAAAGCATCTAAATCAACAATATGTCTTACTTGGATCAACTCAATGATGTTCAACGGCAAGCTGTCACTACTACGAACGGCCCCGTTTTGGTGGTAGCAGGACCCGGATCCGGGAAAACGAGGGTGCTTACCTACCGCATCGCCTATCTGATCGACCAGGGGGTCTTCCCCAATCAGATCCTTTCGCTGACCTTTACGAATAAGGCTGCCCGGGAAATGAAAGAAAGAATTGAGCAGGTAGTAGGCCCCAAAGCCCGTGGTTTGTGGGCTGGAACATTTCACTCCATTTTTGCTCGTATTCTACGAATTGAAGCTGACAAGATAGGCTATCCTCCCAATTTCACCATTTACGATACAGAAGATACCAAAAGTGTCCTGAATTCCATCCTAAAGGAATTGAACCTGGATAAAGACAAATACAACGTCGGAGCCATCAGATCGCGCATTTCGTCGGCCAAAAGCAACCTGATCACCCCCAAATTGTATGAAAACAACGCAGAATTAAGACAACAGGACAAGATGGCGAAACGCGACGACCTTTATAAGGTATACGCGAAATATACCGCTCGTTGTAAGCGTTCGGGCGCGATGGACTTCGATGACCTCCTGTACCGCTTCT
>JANQRV010000181.1 GCA_028284395.1 Saprospiraceae bacterium | reverse complement strand
GTGCACTGATATCTCCGACTGACCCCATTGCGGTCTTGGGTATTCTAAAAAAGGCCGGAGTGCCCAAAAAATTGGAGATCAAGATTGTCGGAGAGTCGCTGTTCAATGACGGAGTGGGTGTGGTCATATTTTTAACGCTTTTTGAGATTGCCAGCCTGGGTCTGGGCTCCGTGGAAGTGTCGCACATTGCCGAATTGTTTGTGGTGGAAGTCTTGGGTGGTTTGGCTTTGGGCATTGGCTTGGGCTGGTTGGCGTACACTTTAATGCAACGAATCGACAATTATGAAATTGAGGTCATCATCACTTTGGCCGTTGTGATGATGGGAACGGTAATTGCACACCACTTCCATCTATCCGCCCCCTTGGCGATGGTAGCTGCGGGGCTGGCCATCGGCAACCACCATGCAAGGACCGGAGCGATGTCGCACGAAGTGGAGGAATATGTGGATAAATTTTGGGAATTGGTGGATATGCTGCTCAACACCGTATTGTTCGTTTTGATCGGTATGGAAATGCTGGTCCTCACCTATCAGGGAGACTATTTGTTGGCCGGCCTGCTAGCCATCCCCATCGTGCTCTTGTGTCGGTACGTATCGCTTTTATTCCCCGTCAATTACTTCAAAGAACGACTGGATTTTGTTCCTAATACCACCGCAGTGATGACCTGGGGCGGCTTACGTGGAGGCATTTCCATTGCCCTGGCTCTGGGCTTGGCGGAGGAGATGCACCGGGATCTATTTTTGTTTGTCACTTATATCGTTGTGGTGTTCTCCATACTTGTACAAGGGCTGACCGTGGAAGGGATGGTGAAGCGTTTGTATAAAGGTGCCTGATTGATAACGTTGCTTTCAAATCCACATCAAACACCGATAAATGATCCAACAACTCCTACAAGTAAGCAAAGAAACACCTCTAAGACTTTACAGTTCCACCGAAGATTGGTTTTCGGAATATACCCAATTTACAAAAGATAAATCCCCCATTGAGAAAGCCATTTACGGAGGTTTCACGTGCCAGCAATTCAGCTTCACATTTTTAGCGGGTTATCAAGCCGCTTTAGAAAGAATGTTCCCTTCAATTGCTCCGAATCGACTGAAGGCATTATGCATCAGCGAAGCCAAGGGCAACCATCCTAAATCCATGGAAACCACCTTGGTAGATCACCGAGTTACGGGACTTAAAACCTACGTTACAGCGGGTTCGGATGCAGAGCATTTGTTGGTGCTATGCAAAACAGCACAGCGTCTCAATGATCGGCCATTGCTTAAGATGGTTCACATTCCAAGCAACAGTGAACACCTTGAGATTTCAAATTTTGAATTGGCCTTTATGCGCGAAATAAAACATGGAAAGTTGGCATTGAAAGGCGTCAATATTGAAGCCGGTCAAATATTGGAAGGCGATGGATTCAGTGATTATGCCAGGCCATTCCGAACGCTGGAAGACATCTGTGTCGGCGCCGCCTACCAGTCGATGCTCTTGCGACAATCCATAGACAATCAATGGAAAGAAGAGATCAGAGACCAATTACTATTGAATATATACAGTCTGAAAAGTTTGCTAGATTTACCGCCATCCTCCCCGGAAACCATTCTCCTATTAGCTGCCGTCGAACGAAGCTTTGAAGCGCTGTTGCCCGAGCTTGAAAGCCACCTTACCGGTCAAACCATTACACATTTACAAACGGATTGGGAAACGAATAAGCGCGTGATTTTTATGAGCAGGAAGTTGAAAGAATTGAGGTTGGCGAAGGCAAGGGAGCGTATTTTTTAAGAAAGGTTTAGAATCCGTGGGAAAATTCATTACTTAAAAGTGTCCTTATGAGAAATGCAGTAAAAGTCATGCACCACAAAATGAATTACACAACTAATCTTACATTGATCAGCTTGCTACTACTTTTGTTGATGGTAAGCATATCTTGTACATCAGAAACAAGGGAGACGGAACAGGATCAGGAAGAACCTACTGTTGAAGTACAAGAAGATATCCAACCACATCCAAACCAATGGTCAACCGCAAAAGCAAATGAATGGTATGGCAGTCAACCCTGGTTGGTAGGTACCAATTTTGGTCCAAGTACGGCGATTAATCAACTGGAAATGTGGCAGGCTGAGACCTTCGATCCAGCAACTATAGATCAGGAATTAGCTCTTTCTGCCAGCATCGGTATGAATACGCATCGCGTGTATCTCCATAACTTATTGTGGGAGCAAGATGCCGATGGTTTTTTAGAGCGGGTCGATCAATTCTTATCCATTGCCGACACACATAACATAAAAACAATGCTGGTGCTTTTTGACGGAGTCTGGCACCCCCAACCAAAACTAGGGCCTCAAACCCAACCAACACCTCATAAGCACAATTCCGGATGGGTACAGGGCCCCGGAGCAACTTATTTGAAAGATAAATCGACCTACCCTAAGCTGGAAGCCTATGTCAAAGGAGTTATGACTCGATTTGCCACGGACAACAGAGTCGTTGTTTGGGATATTTTTAATGAGCCGGAAAATGAGAATAAGGGTTCCTACCCAGATCTGGAATTAGCAGATAAGTATGACCGAGCTTTTGATTTATTAAGAGCAGCCTATGGATGGGCCCGGGAAGTCAATCCTTCCCAACCGATTACTTCCGCTGTTTGGGGAGGGTTTATCGGCAATGATGGTAACCAAACGGATCAGCTCACCAGTATATCCAAGTTCATGTTGGAGCATTCTGACATTATCACCTTCCATAATTACGAAACTCCGGAAGTCCTTCCGAGACAAATCGCATTTTTACGACAATACAACCGTCCGATGATCTGTACCGAATACCTGGCTCGAAGTAGAGAAAACACCTTCCAAAATTTGCTTCCCATATTTAAAGAAAATAAGATTGGAGCCTATAATTGGGGCTTTGTATCCGGCAAAACGAATACCATTTATCATTGGGATTCCTGGGATTCTACTTATACTGCTGAACCTGCTTTATGGCATCACGATATTTTCAGGGCCGATCATACGCCTTACAAAACGGAGGAAACCCAATTGATTCAAGAGCTTACTTCAGAATAACCAAAGTTGCAGTCGCCGTTGTCGCGGCGAACACCCAATTTCCGGTTAGCCACTTCTTTCCATCCTCCATTCTCTTCCGTGGGTAAACCGTACCTTGAAAAGGTGAAATCTAAATCGAGCAGGATTCAAAAATCACTCGACTGTCATCGTAGATTTCCAATAACCCCTTTTGAGTTTGGAGCAACTCCGCCCATAAATTGAAAAATGAGTTTCTACGCTCTATGTCTCCAATGAAGCCTTCCAGGCCAAGAAAACGGGTGGCCCACTGTTTGTTTTTCTGATTGACGATCTCCTGAAACTCATACACGAACTCCAGGTTCGTGATGCATTCAAATTTGGTGATGGACAAAAAGGCCGTTTCCTTAAAGGATTTCCAAATGACGCTGGATAGAGAGACGACGATCAATTGAGAGCGGAAATTGTAATCCATCTCACCGTTAATTTCAATACGGTCGTTGTCGAGGTAAATAATGGAGTCTATGGTCACCAGAGAATCCGTCTTCTCTTTAAATGCTTCTAATTGATCGGCCGGAATGATCAGTTCGTTGTCGTCATTCAATGAAGAGAACAAATAGGTCAGCGCGTTGTAACCTCTCTCCAAATCCCGGTGGTAGGAGGTAAGTCGCGCTTGATTTTGCTCCAGTTCTTCAACCACTCTCTGCATGGCTTCTGCCTTTCCACGGTTGAGCGTGTGCCGCTCGCAGGTATTCGTGAGCAATAGAGCGAAGACGACGCCGAACATCGTCGAGAAGAGGGTTACAAACCAGTTGCTTTGTACGATCGATCTTATCTTCTTAAAAAAGTTGCTGCTCATTTCATCCATTTAAGCAAGTGTTCAATCTAAATTTCAATTCTTTCATAATTCTTCAAAGTCTTTAACACCCACAGTGTCTGGATGCCTGCCCACTCTAATTTTGTCCCTTCACTAATGCCGTACCAAGTATCCCATCTGCCATCGCTTTTTTGTCTATTGATGAGCTCCTCCAGGTCCGCATCAATCGTTTCTTGAGAAAATATTGGGTATAGGATGCTCTTCGGCGAAGGCGCATAATTCAAGCTGTGTGGTTTGCCGTAAAGCCCCCAACCATCATCCGATTGATCGGTGCACATCACTCCATCGGTCAGTATCCATTTTTTCAAGTTCTGAATTGTTTCTCTGGCCTTAATCCGACTTCTGGTATGTCTCAAAAAGTTTAGCCACCTGGGAACACACAGGTAGCAGAAGACGTGTTTTTCTTTGATCCGGTCAAATTCCTGCCAGACAAATTCTTCTGCCCGCTTCATCCAGGGAATGTCCATTTCGTATTTTTCCAAAATTCCCAGCAGAGGCGCCGTCGTGCTCAAAGCAGCCCATTCTTTCACCGTTTTAAAATGCGCTTCACATGGGTAGGTGCTTTTCGGCTTAAACATCCAGGGAATCCCACCTCTTTCAGTGGTGATGCTTTCGAAGTAGGGCATGAAGTCTTCCTGTATTAATTTTGCGTTTAGATGGTTGATTTCATCTAAGGTTTCAAGGGCCATCACACTAAAAAGGGGTTGGCTTTCGGGCGATGCTGTATCCGGCTCCATTCCGTGTCCGAAACCGCCGTCCGGATTGCGGTACGCATAAACTGCATGGAAAACGCCTTCCGGGTGTTCCTTTTCAAAATGAAATTCGAACAAACGCCTTTCTATCATCCGGGCGTTGGTCAAGATGAAGTCCCTGGCTTTTGTATAGTTTTTCTTTGTAAGTTTCATGCTGTATTGGTAAACAATCTGCTTTGTTGAAGGATCGACCGAAATGCAGAAAGCCAAGCTTGCCGTTTCGGCCTCTTCGGCCCCTGATACAGACCAAGACCATGCAATGATTTGGTTATTTTTTGTCAATTAGGTTTCACTACTTTGAAGGCTGTCAACGATTTGAACTAAGCGTTATAAAAGCGTTGTTGGAGCTTTCAAAGAGAAGTACCGCGGTATAATTTAGGCAAAAACCGATAAATCTTTCCTACTACTTCCCATTGCTTGCCAACAGAGCTCAATGCAACGAGGTCATAAATCAAGTAAGAAATAATAACAATTTATCGGATTTGCAAAACACTCTTAGCCAGCAACGATACAATACGTCAATAAGGAGGCTGCTTCACCGAACCGATTGTTAAAGTCACTTGTATGCTTAGAAGTTGTTAAAATTCTACCCCCTCTTGCCATAGTGTTGTCACCAGTCGGGTTTACGTTTGTATCCATAAATTCTAAAACAAGAAAAAAATGACAAACGTAAGTAATTCCATTCTTGATGAGATTCGATTCCCCAAGCCTTCTTTGATTTCAGTCAATGGTGTAACCCTCGAAGTCTTTGAAGCAGGCCGACACAATGCAGGAAAACCGATTGTTCTTTGCCATGGTTGGCCCGAGCACGCATTTTCCTGGCGTTATCAGGTGCCGGCACTTGTCGAAGCGGGCTACCACGTCCTAATCCCGAACCAGCGGGGTTACGGCAACTCATCAAGCCCGGCAGAAGTAACCGATTATGACATTGAACATTTGTCGGGCGATCTTGTCGCGCTGCTAGATCACTATGGATACCGGGATGCCACCTTTGTGGGTCATGACTGGGGTGCAAATGTCGTGTGGCGGTTGGCCGCATTGCATCCAAAGCGGGTCAATGGAATTATTGCCCTGGCAGTACCGTATCAAGCACGCGGAGAAAGGCCCTGGATCGAGCTCATGGAAGAATTTTTTGGCGGCGATTACTATTTTGTCCACTTCAATCGACAACCTGGTGTTGCAGACGCGATATTGGATGAAAACGCATCCCAGTTCCTTCGCAATATGTTCCGTAAAAACGTTCCCCCAAAAGCACCGGAGCCCGGTATGGCAATGATCAATCTCGCCAGAGCAGAAAAACCGCTCGGCGAGCCGGTAATGAGCGACCGCGAACTAGCGGTTTTCGTTTCCGCTTTCGAATCAACAGGGTTTACCGGAAGTATCAATTGGTACCGGAATCTTGACCGCAATTGGCACCTACTGGCAAATGTGCACCCCATCATCCAGCAGCCCGCACTCATGATCTACGGCAACCGTGATGTGATTCCTAAGTTTGAAAAACTATCCGAATTTGTGCCAAAAGTTGAAGTCGTCAATCTGGATTGTGGCCATTGGATTCAGCAAGAACTTCCCGAAGAAACAAATCAAGCGATTTTAAAATGGCTGGCACAACGGGACAACGCTTCGTCCTAGTGCCATGCAGTTCAATCTAAATGATTATTTTGCCCGAGAGCCGAAAAGACTGACGGAATTGAATGGAAAAAACTGCGGTTCAAGCAGTCCGCTAAAAGATGCTATTGTACGGAGTGATTTCCGCCAAAAGAACAATATGATAACGATGGATAAATTCATGGCATTTACCACAATGTTGATGGTCACTTTGTTATTGGTGATTCCGGAGGCCTCCAGCCAGGCATTATCGGAGCCCTTCGAGTTTCAGTTTGAGAACAAAACTTTAAGGGGCTTGATTGAAAAACCTCCCCACCAAAAGTCGAAAGCAATCGTAATCATCATACCTGGTTATGGCAAAACAGATTTTGTGGAAGGCAACTGGTACTTTGACTTAAGGAATACATTAGTGGCATCGGGATTAACGGTTTGTCTTTGGGATAAAATGGGATGCGGTAAAAGTGATGGTGCATTCAATGCTCAGCAACCTGTGGAAAACTCGGCCGATGAGGCAATTGCCGCAATCCAGGAAATCAAAAGGTTGAAAATAACCGGATCGGAAAAGATAGGATTTTGGGGCATCAGTCGGGCCGGTTGGATTGTCCCATTAATCAATCAGCAATTTCCAATTGACTTTTGGATTTCCGTCAGCGGAACCGATGACAAGGAAAACTTTGGCTACCTGCTCAAATCCAATTTGATCATTGAGGGAAAGGAGGCGGAGGAAGCCGATAAATTGTTTGAGGCCTGGATGCTCGGTCATAAAATTTTCAGTTTGAACGGTAATTACGACGATTACCTAAGTGCAACGCAACCATTGAGACAGGATAGCACTTGTCAGAGATTGTTTGGATACACCACTGAATCGGAGTATGACAAAGAAGCGGGTAGAAAAAAGTATTTGCAGGATCAGAAACTGTATACCAGCAAGGGATACTTTGATGCAAAAAGCGGCCTATGGGTTTACCTGGATGATTTTGACAAAGTATTACTAAAAATAAATTGCCCTGTTTTGGCATTGTTCGGAGCGAAAGATTCGCAGGTGGATTGGCGCAAAACGAAAAAGTTATACGAAGAGACGATTGCCACCAATGCAAATGCAGCATTAACTGTAAAAGTTTTCGAAAACTGCAATCATGTCTTGCAAAAGTGCATCACCTGTGGATGGAATGAAGATTTATCCGCCTTAAAATGGCAAGCTTGTAATGACTATTATGAGACAATGGAAGATTGGTTGAAAGAACATAAAATTATGGAATAACCCCAATGAATTGCACGGATCATCCTTTCGCAGCCCTGGATTGCAGTCCTAACAAATCAACGGAAAAATAGGGTTCAAATCATGATTTGAAGCGCAGTATCTTCGCTGTGACCTTAGCTTAGGCCCAAAATAAAAGTTATGGCAAAGCAAAAAGCCCTACTGGCACTATTCTTACTATTTACTTTAAACCTTTTATCTCAATCAGAATCGGAATTCGATCGAGAAGCCATCACCAAAATTCTTGATCAATATTCAAATGATGATTCACCGGGTTTGGCCGTTGGAATTGTAAAAGATGGCAAAGTTATCTTCGAACACTATCTGGGGCTTGCCAATATTGAGCATAAAATCAAAGTAGATAAGAATACCCGTTTCAACATTGCTTCAACTGCCAAGCAATTCACTGCTTTGATGATTTTACAATTATCATTAGAGGAAAAATTAGACTTAGAAGATGATATCAGAAAGTATGTCCCCTCCTTATATCCTAAGGTCAAAGAGGAAATAAAGGTCAGACATTTACTAAATCATACCAGTGGGATTAGAGATTATGTTTTCATATTGGAAATGATGAACAACGCTTACTGGAGGCAAATTGGGATGGACAATGATGACGTTATTGAATTATTAGAAAAACAGGAAGAACTGGTTTTCAAGCCCGGGTCCAGGTATTCGTATAGCAATTCGGGTTATACCATTCTTGCCAAAATCATTGAGAAAGTTTCTGGAAAAAAATTCAACGATTATTCAAAAGCGTTCTTTGAAGAATTAGGAATGAACGAAACTTCCTTTGTTAAACGCTACATGGGGGTGATTCCCCATAGAGCTGATTCCTATTCTGATTGGGGTGACGGTATTTGGTTATCAACTCCTTCGGTAACCAAATTTAACGGTGACGGTTTTTTATACACCACGCTCAGAGACCAATTAGTTTATGAACAGTTGGTTCAGCGAGCTAGTCGCGACAACAATATACTATTGATTAAAAGTCAGCAACCCATTCCAAATAGTGAAATAAAAACCTACGGCTTTGGCCTGGAACTAGATAATCGCTTAGATCGAGTAGCCCAATATCATTCGGGCTCAACCTTTGGCTATCACTCCCACACGAATCGCTTTCCAGAAGAAAAACTGTCCGTTTTTGTGATGAGTAACAACGGTAAAATTTGGAGCGGCGATATTGCTGATGAAATTGCGGCGGTGCTTCTTCCGGACGTCGAACCGGAAGAAGTCTACGATGGTCGATTCGACGAAAGATTAAATAATACCGAGCAACCGCAGGTTGCAGGGCAATACATCTCTCCTAGCGGATCTCTGATTCGAATCGTAGAGGAACAGGGAAAAACGTATTGGAGAAGAGCAAATAGAAGCCCCATTGAAATTATACCAGAGCGTAAAAACACCTATTACATTTCCTACAACGCTCAGGAGAAGATCGTTTTTTACCAAGACGAATTGGTGGTGTTTTATCCTACCGGAAAGACCGATACTTATCAAAGAAGTACGGACTTGCCCGCTTCTTTTGCAGATTTACAAGGTTTTGTTGGAACGTATTACAACAGTGAATTAGAGATGAATTTCGAACTCAAATTAACGGAGAAGAATAAATTAAAAATCTTGTTCTCAAACCGGGAAAGGGAACGAGAAGTAGAAGTGCTCAATAGAAATGAGTTATTGGCGTCTAACTTTACGCTGAAGGTACAGAGAGACCAATTCGATCGAGCTACCGATATATTAGTGACGCTTAACAATAGAGCCAGAAATAATAGGTTCCGCAAAAAAACAAATCTGACCTTTCAACCCAAAATTGAGACCGGGAATGGCTCTATTCAGGTGACGACAATTGGCTCAAGAGATGGCAAGGCTTCCGACATTTTACTAACCAAAAACCATCCAAATGGCAATGAGATTTGGTTCAAACAATTTGGAGGAAGTAGTTACGACAAAGCAAGTTCGATTTTGGCAACGGAAGATGGTTACCTCATTATCGGCTCCACTAGTTCTTATGGAAACGGCAACTACGATATGTTGGTCATTAAGACCGATAAAAAAGGAAATAAACAATGGCAAAAAACCTATGGAGGTTTTTACAACGAATACGGTTATACCGCAGAGGAAACAGAGGAAGGTTATTTAATAAAGGGAACCAAACAAAATTGCACTTCCAATTCAGATGTCTTCAATAGAGAATGTACTACTAAGATATGGTTTGTAGTTGTCGACAAACGCGGAAAAAAACTATCTGACCAATTATTGGAAGAGATATGAGCAGGTACTGCCTTTGTCTCCCGGCTTCTTTTTGAATAATTGGTAGCAAAAACTGATTGGGTTGGTATTGCAGGCACTTGTGAGTATCACAATGACGGGATTAGGCGGGAAAAAGCTCCATTATTTTCCTAAGTAAGTGATCATCAGATTGATCACTTACTCAAGACTACATAAAATTCAATTGTTCTTCAAAACGCCCGCAATATGATCAGCTTTCAAAGTATTTAGGGAAAACCAAAAAACACACTCACGGAAGGATTTGGTTCTTCAATAGGGTAAAAGCAGTCGCGTCGTGGGTTTGGTAGCGGAAAATGTCATAGTCGCCATCTTTTTCCAGGTCAAAAGCCTGACCGTTGTAAATCCCCTCCTTGGTAATCACCATGGGGTCCCAGGATTTATGTTCGGCATCTGCTCGAAATACGTATACCTCAAATTCTTTAAAGCCCAATCCGGCTGCTCTGGACTTGTTGATGCCGGCCAGCACATCGAAGTCGCCATCCAGATCAAAATCGACTACTTGCAAGGTGTGACATGCGGGGATGCTGTCGGCGATCACATGTTCGACCCAGGAATTGTTGTCGTCTTGTTGATAATAGGACAAGGGGTAACCCGGTCGTTCGGAGTGACTCATGAAGATCTCGGCTTTGCCATCGCCGTTTACATCCTGCAAAAAGGATTTTGTACCGTTTCTGGACCAGTCTCCGGTTTGGGTATTCCACTTTTCGTCCAGGTTCTCTTCGGCCCAGGCTTGTGTCAGATCCTGGCCCGGATTATAAAGAATGTGGGCATTGGCAACGATATCGACCCATCCATCTCCATTGACATCTCCGGTGCCCATGCCTTCGTGTAGATTCTTATAGTCGGTATATTTTTGCACGACCTGCCAGTCTGCCTTCTCATTTTGTTGAAAAATGGTCAGCGAATTGGTCTCAAAGGTCATAGCGGCCAGGTCCATCTTTTGATCTTTATTGAAGTCGACCAAACCGACGTCCTTAATGAAGTCCGGGGCCTCACCGATCAAGTGCGCCTCCCAACTTGGATTTTCAAACCAGTAAATGGTGGAGTTGCCGGTAGATTCATCCCACTCTCCATTGTGTTTAGCGGCTACGATGTCCAGGTCTCCGTCAAAATCAATATCTGCACACTCCAGGTCTCCCTGAGCGAACGTTCCTCCTTCCGGTGCTTCGGCGGCAATTACTATTTTTTCCCAGATTCCTTCGGTGGTTTGTCCCTTTAAGTAACACAAGGTGCCTCCGTATCCATTGTTGTCGATGAAAACCAGGTCTGCCACACCATCCCCGGTGATGTCGGCCGGGCAATGAGCCCAAATTAATTTTAGTGAATCTCCGATCGGCGTGCTGTCAAATCGAAGTGCTTTGACCGGTTTCGCTTCCGGTGGTTCATTGGGCGCTTTAGCCGGTTGACAGCTAAAACAAATGGCCGACAGCACGAGCGTAAACGACCAAATCCGTGCGGAGGTTAAAACATCAAGAAGGTTTTTCATTGCTTTTCGTTTTTCAAATATTGTTGGTTAATGAACTGCTCAAAAGTTTGATGTTGTTCTGCAGTAGTCACTTCATGCGGATAAAAGCCAATGACGAATTGATGAGAGCCGGATAACAATGGCGCCGGCTTCAAGTTCCTTCCAAACCCCCAAACCGTCATCCCGTCCTTACTGCTGATGCCTTCACTACTGTTTCCCAGGAAAGAAATCATGTCCTGACTTTGGTCTTCCTGCAGATGGACCATGTAAAAAACACGGTCGTAGGCGTCTGTCCCGCAATACATCCACCGGCATTGTTGTTGCAGAATGTTGTTGTTGAAGTAGTCGTATGGGTCGCGTGTTGGAACGAGTAGGTTCGTACCGAAATAGGTCTGATCCGGTTGATATTTCCCTCCGGGCGTTCCCTCGTACAGAAACCAATAGGATCGGTCGGGATCGGCCTTGAGCACCTCCAATTTGGCATGATGAGGGCTGAAGGTCCATTGCCATTGCCATTTGCCGTTTAGACTTTCGGTAATGATGGTGTTGTTCTCCACTCGTGATTGGCATTTTTTGTGTCCGGGGTGCCCCGCCCCGTCATCCTCCCCTTGCCATACGAGATTGGGCAGCCCTCTGAAAGCGGAGGCGGCTGAAGCCGGATACTGCCCCCAGGGTTCTTTTTTAAACGCTACCCAGTCGTTGCCATCTACGTCAATGATTCTGGAAAAGCCCCCTCCTTGCCGATCGTAATAGTAGGTAGCGGTAGCCGTCTTTATCAAAAAGTGGGGGGTTTCTTCATAGGTGGTTTCTACGATGGTTACTTCGGTAGTTCGGTTTGTCCAGAGATGCATCCACTGATAGTGATCCCAGCCTGCTCCTACGATGTCCAAATCACCGTCGGCATCCAGGTCGACCCACTTGGTTCCCAGGTGGTTTTCCTTACCGGTATCGATGATGTGTTTTCGAAAGTCCGCGCTGCCGTCATTTTCCCAAACCTGTAATTCCAGATTCGGCCCTTTGTGTTCTCCCGTCAGGAGGTCAATGTCCCCATCGCCATCGATGTCGGCAACGTCCAGATTGTTGGAGGAATACTGTGTGGTGATCCGGTGTTTTTTCCATTCGCCTTGCAAGTTGGCACCGGCAGAGAACCAGAACAAAGAACCATCGGGTTCCAATCCGGGGTACCGCTCCTCCGCCATGACGATCTCGTTCTTTCCATCTCCGTTAAGATCGGCGACCTCGATCCGATCAATGGGGTGTTCCGTGTGGCCGATTTCGTAATTCGGCCAGGATTTCGTTGGTTCACCCGGATTCTCAAACCAGACCAGGATGGTCGGTTCGCCTTCTCCCGGTGGTCTTCGACCGCAAGCCAGGTCCAGATCTCCATCTCCATCGATGTCTCCCACGCCAATGCCTTCATCAGAGGTATTTTCCGCAATCAGATGGGTGGGCCATAGACTGACCTCATCCAGGTTATCCGGGATGCCGATGCAATAAACATTTCCATTGCCGGCAATGAGTAACTCCTGTTTTCCACCGGCCACAATATCGGCTTTTTCAAACCCCTGGCTATTAATGTGACTGGTAGCCGGAACGCTGGCAATTTTCCTTCTTTTATAGATGGTGCCTTTCAGATCCAGGGCTTCGTACCAATACAACGACGGAAGTGCCATGGCGATGATGTCCGCATAAGGATCGTCGTCTACATCCGTCAAA
>JANQRV010000153.1 GCA_028284395.1 Saprospiraceae bacterium | reverse complement strand
TTGCCCTTTCATAACCAAAAGATTGTAGCTGGCTGTCGGGTCATTCTTCAGCGCTGTCAGTTGTTGTATGGCCTTTTCCTTTTGTCCATTTTTCTCTGCAATGAGCGCCAATAGAATGATTGCGTCGGTACTGGTGTTGACAAATTTTTCCGGGCTCAAAAGGGCCTTCTGCTTGGCTTCAACCTCAGCATAGAATTGAGCCCTTCGGTAGTCTCCCAACAAATAATAGGCACAAGCCATATTGAGGTACCCAGGAGCATATTCTGAATCCATACTAACGGCATTTTCGAAGTATATTAAAGCCTCTTGTAACAAGGCCTTTTTGATCGAATCCCTGGTAGCATAACCGTCCTTGGTACCACTACGAAAATTGAGATCCAATTCCAAGGGGATGCGATATTTTGTCTCATCCTTCGTCATGTATTGAAATGATTCCAGGACGGTGAGTATGCCCAAGTTATTATAAATTTCCCGACTTTGATATTCGAACAAGATGTGCCGATAAAAGCTTCTCGCATTATTGTAGTAACCCAACGCTGTCATTAAGTTGGCCATTTCAAAAACCTCGATCAGGTCTTTCAATTTGGCCAGCGATTTTGTTGCCAATGCCTTGCGATCCTCACGTTCTGCGTACCCTTGCATTTTATCATTCAGACCATAAGCCTTGTAGATTCTATCATAAAGATGCGGCAGCCCTTCATAGACCCAATAACCGGCAGAATATGCCAAAAAACCACCCAGATAATCTGATTGTGTCTCATTTATCACCTTGTAACTCAATCGCAGAGAAGTATTGGTGTTCTGTGCATCAATTGTCTTGCCGACTTGCAGGTCCAAATTTTCTTCCGCGAACGCCGAACCCCATTGATGTTTTTCATAAAAATGGGTCAACTCGTGCCCTAAGATAGCAGCGATGGCATTTTCTCCTTCTAATTCTCCTAAACTCATGAAAAGATCATAGGCTTTTTCTTCCAGGCCGATACTTAATCCGTCCGCCTCGAGGTAGGCTACATTCTGTTGGCTGGTTGACATCGTAAAAGCAGGCACAGGGAAACGCCTGTCCCCTCTCGCTTCAACCAATCTATCGTAAATTTCTTTTGCTTTTTTGTATTTAGGCCCGGTTCTTTTACTATTTTCCTTACTAAGGGTGGTAGATTCAGATAATAGACTAAAGGCAGTCTTACTTTGACACCAGACTGAAGTGGCGATGCTCAGCATTAAAAATATCCCCAAGGCAGGTTTCAAACTTTCTAACATCTTTATCAAAATTTTGGGTCAGAAATAGTTATATTTTTTATGAAGCAGGTTGAAAATCATAATTACGTGGGGAGCAAAACACACTTCCAACTTCTTTCCGTCAAATTTTCGATGTTGCTAATCTGCACTTTATGGTCCGGTACTATCGCCCATGCACAGATCAAGCCGATGATCAATCGGGGGAAGACCAGAGCACTCGTAGTTGGCATTTCAACATACCAAAATAACAAGATTCCAGCACTTCAATTTGCCCATAAGGATGCGGAGGCTTTCGCCACCTTTCTCGAAAAAGAGACAGCCTGGAAAGTGGCACCGGAAGATATGGTTTTATTGACCAATGAAGAAGCAACATACGGAAAGTTTTTGAGTGAATTGAAGGCTTTATTTGATGAATGCCAACCGGAAGATCGTTTTATTCTCTACTTTTCTGGCCACGGTGATGTCGAAACCGCAAGGGATGAAAAAACGGGGTACTTACTATTTTACGACTCCTCCCCCACTACCTATTCCTCCAGTAGTGCCTGTAAAGTTACGACCTTGAACAAAGTAATAAGCGACCTGGTTCTGATAAAAGAAACGGAGGTACTCTTAATTACAGATGCCTGCAGGTCTGGCGAATTAGCGGGAAGCGGCACTGGCGGCCCGGGACAAACTACTGCCGCGTTATCGGAACTTTTTGCCAATACTACTAAATTCCTATCTTGCGGCCCCAATGAGTTTTCGGTGGAAGATGTGAGATGGGGCGGCGGGCGAGGCCTATTCTCATACCACCTGATCAATGGTTTTAAAGGACTCGCCGATAATAATCCATTGGACCGGTATGTCGATTTTTTCGAACTACAACGGTATGTAGAGGATAGCGTTCGTTGGGATTCCCAGCAAAAACAAACTCCAATAGCACAGGGTCGAAGAGACCGAAAATTGGCAAAAATCATACCTAGGATAAAAGACCAGCTTCAGCAGCAGTTATCCCCGCCGGTATTCGCCACCCAAGCCCCTTCGATTCCTGCACCCGACACCAGTATCCTTGAAAAATTCACCCTTTTCGAAGAAGCTTTAACAAAAAAACACCTGATGTTCCCCAGGAAGGGGTCAGCTGCTCAGATCTACCACTCAATTGGAGACGATGGTGCGGCACTGCCTTTCAAGAAGGTCATGAAAATCAGTTTGACAGCGGCTCTTCAGGATGAAGCACAACGGGCATTGAATGAATACATCCAGTCGCCCGCAAAAGAGTTATCTAAAAGATGGGCAAACGTTGAAGTATACACTTATTACCCAGACTATCTTGGGTTAGCTGCCCAGTTATTAGGAAAGGAAAGCTACTTTTATGACGAGATCAAGTCCAAAGAGTACTATTTCAGGGGAGTTAACCTCAGGCTGAAGGCTGATCAACTTAAAGACCGAGACACCCTTATCAAACTCGCGCTTGAACAACAACATGAAGCATTGCGATTAAAACCTCACGATGCCCCCCATATCTACAATGAATTGGGGCTACTATCACGCCGCTTAGGTCAAAAACAGGAAGAATTATCCTACTTTCAGGAAGCTCACACGCTTTCTCCCAGATGGGGTTTGGCACTTACCAACCTTGCCATAACCCATCGCAGATTAGAAAACTATGAAGAAGCGGAAAAACTCTACAAACAAGCGATTGAATTGGATGAATCACTTGCCATATCTCACAATAATTTGGGTACGCTGTATCTCAAAATGGGGAAATACGAGCTAGCAGAACTATCTTTTGAAAAAGCTACCGATCTGGATCCCTCGTTAGTTACCTCTTATTACAACCTGGCCTATATTTATCTGGAAGATTCCACAAAGCTAAGGGATGCTGAAAAGGCATTGAACAAGTATCTATTCCTTCGTCCGGACGATGTTGATGCTTACAATCTGTTAGGATACACCTATATGGAAATGCAATTATATGAAGACGGCGAACGCACCTTGAAAGAGGCTCTAAAGCTGGATCAAAATTACTTTGTGTCTTTATTTAATCTGATCTACCTTTATCAGATTTCCAATCAGTATGAGAAAGCAATAACATTGAGTAAAAAAGCTAACGAAAAACTTCCCAATAATAAGGATTTGCTTTTTCAGATGGTTGAAATTCTCGCCCTTGACAACCAAGTCCAGAAAGCAATGCATTGGTTAGAAAAGCTTTTGAAGACGGGGCTCGCCGATTTCGACTACATTGATGAATCTCCTCATTTGGGTCCCCTAAAGGAATCTCAAACCTATCATAATTTAATGAGCGCTTATTTCCCGGACAGATACTAATCTTCTTGAATGAGACCTTTCGCTCTACTAGGAAAAACCCCTACTACACTACTCCAATTTTTTCTTCACTTCCTTTAGAATCTGAATGGCTAATTTCCGCACTTTTGGGCTCGGCCGGCTGATTTCGACAGGAATGCCCTTTTTTTCTCCTTGAAATAAGTTGATATTGATGGTCAGCTCTTTCTTTTCTCCGTCTTCTTGCAACTCGTAATATCCTCCTAATGAATAAGCTCCGGGATAATCTTGAGCATCCACAAAAATCAGGTCTGCATCCTTTCCCTTTTCAGTTTCGGACCGGAACCGGGCCTCCAACTCTTCCTCCAACCTCAGATCGTCTCTCAAAGTTTTCAGATTGATGAAGTTGCTACTGATCATGACCGGCTTTTTATTTGAAATGGAAATACTGGATTTGGCCTCGTCATTAAGGATACCAATATCAAAACTAGCTCCATGGGTAGGAAAACCCAGCATGGGAGTCTGGATGCCGTTGATACTCTTTGCAAGTTCCGGTACCGCATCCCGGGCATACTGAAATAGCTTCATGATATCAATGTATTCGACACTGGCCGTTTTACGGGTCGCAACCCCTAAGATTCCCTGCAACAGGGAGTATGTGAGCAGGCCTTGCCCATATTCACTGGCTTCATAACTCACTTTGTCAGAGGCGCTCCCCGAAAGAATAAACATTCCCGTTCGATCTTTCATTCGGTCCAATGCCCTAATCTGGCTTGTGTTTAGGTCTTTTGTTCCACCGGTAAGATTTTCGACCACTTGCCCGGAGTTACAGGCATCGATAATTAAAACTTGTTTCAAAGCGGGAACCTCATTGATCCACTTGGTTAGTTCTTCGCTGGAGATGGTATACTTGGCTCGAAGGCCGGGGTCGTCCAAATCTTCTTCTCTCGCGACTCCTTCGGTGAGATAATAAAATTCTGTCCGATCACGCCCTCCCTTGGCCAATCCATGGCCGGATAGGTAGACAATGAGGATATCTTCAGCTTTGCCCTTTGCTTTGATTTCCTCGAAGACCTTTAGGATAGAGTCCTTAGCTGGATAATGCCAGGAAATGGAATTACGAGGTAATCCAATCGAATCTGGGTGGCTTGTTGTAAGGCAATACGTCTCGACACCATCCGCCCCCTTAAAGAGAGCATCTCCGGTAGCATTTAATGCCTTGGCCATCACCGCAGCATCTTGATCTGCATAAGTCAGATCGAGATCGGTCCCAAAATAATCGGAAGTACCAATTGCAACGACGAATAGCGTAGGGTCTTCGGTGGCCATCCAATTGGGGTTTTCTCCGGCATTAGTTGTTTTGCGTCCCTTGGTTCGCGGCAACAGTTTGGGGTTATACACTAAGTCGATGGACCGGCTTTTCAACCAACCTTCCTCATTGTATACTCGGATACCGACCGTATTCGTGCTGTCAGGGTGTCTAAATAACAGGTTTTGATAAGGTCGCAAATCGAATTCGATTTCATCAGCCCTTCGCGTATTTTTTCCAGCAGGCAATGGATTGACATCTTCTTCGACTTCTTTTCCATTAATAAAAACACTTACCTTCCCTATGCCGCCATTGCGCTCTTCCAGGGAAATCCTGAGTTTATCTCCTGTAATAGCAGTTCGGACTTTCGGGTATAGTGCTACTGCTTCGAAATTCTGGACCGGCCGAATCCGCTCTCTTGAGTATCCCAATACCTTTTGCAGCAATCCTGGTTCATAATAACGAGCTTTTAATTGTTCAACCCCGACGGCTTCATACTCGCGAGCTTCCTCGTTAAAAACACTAAAATACATGAAGTTCAAGGCTCCAGCCGAAGCGTCGAACAATCCTGAAGGACTCTTTACCAACCATTCACCGGACCGAAAAGGCACCAAAGTGATCATTTCCTTTCCATTGAGGGCATCCCATATTTTGATGACATCGGCCATTGTGAGCAACCACCTTCCGTCCGGTGAAAAAGCGACCTCTTTGACCCAGGAATTATGTCCTTCGAGTACTTGTAGTACCTTACCATCGAGGTCCCATAATCTGGCCGTCCGGTCTTTGCTACCCGTGAGTATTGTTTTACCATTCGGTGAAAAGGCAACAGACATTACTCCTAAGGAATGTCCGGTTAGTATAGTCGACTCTTTATCATCGACGTCCCAGAGAGCAGCCGGCTGAGCGGCGTAATCGTGTCCCGTCAAAACTTTACTTCCATCGGGAGAAAAAGCAACAGAAAATATGGTATTATAATTGGAGAAAACTTTAATTTCTTCTCCCTTCAAGTTCCATAATTTTGCCTTCCCATCTGCCGTACCACCAGTCAGCAGTTTCTGCCCATCTGGCGAAAAGGCAACGGATTGGATTCCATACTTATGTCCGGTAAACGTTTGAAGTAGTTCTCCCTTCAGATTCCAAAGCTGGCCTTCGGAAGCTCCTCCAGGAACCATGTTCCCGGTAAACACAGTTTGTCCATCCGGAGAAAATGTGACCGCAGAAAATTCATCGGTCCGTTTATGGGAAAAAGTTTGCAAGACCTTTCCTTCATAATCCCATAATTTACCGTCATTTACCCCTACTGTAACAATTTTCTGGCTATCTGGCGAAAAAGCCACTTTTGCATAAACGTTGGAGGAACTGGTCGTGAAGGTTTGAATGGATCCCTTTCTCAGGTTCCAAAGATTCGCCGCATCGTACCAAGTACCGCTGAGTATACTCTCTCCATCCGGAGAAAAAGCAACCGAGTGCATACCAGCCCCTTTGCCGGTAAGCGTTTGCACTTGCTTGCCTTCCATATTCCAGAGTTTGGCAGTTTTATCCCAACTACTAGTAAGAACGGATTTCCCGTCGGGAGAGAAAGCAACGGAAGTAACAAACCAACCGTGCCCGGAAAATACCTTTATCTCCTCACCACTTACATTCCACAATCGAGCGGTTTTATCTTTACTACCTGTTAGAATCTTTTGAGCGTTGTTTGCATCAGTGAAAATAGCCACTGAGGTCAACTCGTCAGCATGACCTGTAAACGTTTGATTCTGGGCACCTTCGAGATCCCACAACCGGGCAGTCTTATCAGCGCTACCAGTAACAATTTGTTGTCCATCACGTGAGAAGGCAACTGCGGTAACGCTACCGGTATGACCAGAAAAAGTATGGAGTTCGATGCCTTGCAAGTCCCATAATTTGGCGGTCTTATCTTCGCTTCCCGTTAGGATCTTCTTTCCATCCGGTGAAAAGGCGACCGAAGTTACACCTCCGGTATGGCCAGAAAAAGTGTGCAAGACCTTCCCCTTCAAATTCCATAATTGCGCGGTTTTATCTTTACTTCCTCCCGTAAGAAATGTTTGACCATCCGGCGAAAAAGCGACGGCAGTGATCGAACTATTCCAGGTAGAACCAGCATATTCATAGGTATGCCCCTTAAAGGTGCCAATTAATTCCCCGGTCAGATCCCACAATCTCACAGTTTTATCCCACCCAGCAGTAAGGATTTTTTGACCATCAGGGGAAAAAGCAACAGCAGTGATCCGATCTTCATGCGCCGAAAAGAGCTGCAGCTCTTCCCCTCGCAGGTTCCAAAGCTTCGCATTTAAGTCACCACTCCCAGTGAGGATCGTCTGCCCATCGGGTGAAAACACGGCGGAGGTCACAACGCCAAAATGACCAATCGGCACAACCAATTTGGGTTTTTGGCCAGCAACCCTAGATGTGAATAGTAGACTTAAGAAAATTGCAAAAAGGGCGTATCCTTTTTTCACGTGTTTAAACATTTAGCAATCATTTGAAAACGAATTAACACCTACAACTACTTGGCTTTTACCGGATTCAAAGAAGCAACACATGATTTTTTAACTACTTCATCTGTCCGGCAATGGTCTCCTAAAGGATCCAGGTAGCGGTGGGCTTCATAAGCCATCGCTACCTGGACTGGTAATTGGATTCCTAATTTAGAATGTTATATTTCCAAAGGAAAGCATTGTACATAGCTTTCACAAGCTGATTCTTTTTGAAAGATTTTCGTGCAGTTGTATATTGCTGGTAGGCACGAGCCAGATATTCCTGATTGTCCAATAAAGCTGCTTCCATTAGTAACCTGGCAGCAGGACCAGCATTCAAGTACATCTCCCCCGAAGTCAAATCTTTTAGGACTGCCCGTCGCTCGGATTTGGAAACGCAGTCAAACGTAATTTCTGCCGAGGTCAATTCTGCATTATCCGTTGAACTTACCTTCCAGCGATAAGACTTGCCAGGCTCCAGTTGAAAATCATCTGAAGTTAGCGTAAACTTCCTGGCCTTAACCTCTTTTTCAAAAGCCACCTCACCATCGATCGTTAATAGCGTGAATTTGAAGTTTTTCAATGCCTTATTCCTCTCCCGCAGTTTCCACTGGAAGGTCACAATCGGAACGGCAACTTTGCCTCCCAGCGGCTGAACTACCAGAAGATTGTAATCTCTGTTGCCATGACCGTCAACCTCATCTTTCGGAGGAGGTTTGATCGGTCCTCCTCGAGCAAAACCAGAGCGCTCTGCCGATGCCACAAAGTAAGGGTGCATGGCAGCTTCAATGGCCTCTCCAAAGATATCCGCCCATTCTAATTCCTGAAAAAGTTCGACATCTTCAATTAAGGCAGCCACATCAAAAACGCCGGGCTTCTCTTGCTGAGCCACCAATTCATCATAGTAGATATCCACACGCGAGCCACTTTTCAGTTTCAGTCGACCTTCGCTGCTTAGCTCCGTACCTGCGGTTAATTTTTCAAATTTTGCCTCTGCCGATGGCGCGTATTTTACCTTACCGCTTACTCCATATACGACAATGCCCTCCAAATCATCCTGTGCTAGCGCAAAAGCACTAGCGTAGAACACCAGCAACAATAAGAATATAAAATGCTTCATCATATCTTTGTATTAAATTTTTACATTATATATAATCCACTTTTTTAGTATGCCTTCTTCATCAAAGACAAACAATAGCCGTTCCTTCTCGTAAATCAAACAACTTCCGGAAGCAAGTTCCAATCTCCGGGTGGGAGTTTTGTAAATGTTTGTTACATCCCCGATAAAGGCACCTATCCGGATCTCCCCAAGAGTAGCTCCCCTATAGTCTTCTGAAGTTTGATGAAAGACGGCAAATTCCTCACCATCATCAGCATAGTGCAATAATATTTCAGAACTGGCTAAATACTTTTTACCGCAAAAAACACCCTCTCGCAATTCCTCTGTTGCAGCAGTATCTACATCCGGGTTTTCCAGGAAATCACCTAAAAACTGTCCGTCGATTTGCTCTATACCATTGAAAATTGTCTTCTTGGAAAGAACAGCTACTTTCTCCGGTTTTTGTAACAGTAATAAGTTCCTTTCAGCAAGTCCGGTTTTGGCTTCTGAAGCCTCACTAAAAAGCCGTTGGGCTTCGGATTCATTTCCTTTGAGCGCCTCTATTATCCCAAGGGTCACGAGTGCATCCGCAGTGGTTTTGGACCGTTCCTTCCCTTTACTGATCTCAATAACTTTATTGGTTAAATAAACGGCGTCATTGTATGCACCGTGAAGCAGATGTATGAGTGCAAGATTCAAGACAGGGCTGGGTTCGTCTGGCGCTAATTCCCGAGCACTTTTGAACCAACGCTCGGCATCGGACAGAAATCGAGCTCTCTGTTTTTCTCGGTCTGCAGGAAAGCGAGTTACCAATTGATCGAGTCGACTATTGATGTCCAATTCAAATGGTAGGACATAGGGCATTTCGGCAGGTTCAAAATAATGAAGCGCTGCCAAAGCTGCATTGCCCCCTGCATTATTGTACACTTCATAACTCTGGTATTCTTTCAGGAGATACTTATAATACTGATTAGCAGTCGGGTAAGCTCCGATCATGGTCAACAAACTCGCCATTTGGTAAACGCTGTGTAATTTACGCAATCGACTGGCAGTTTGTTTACTGATTTGCACACGTTCGCTCAAACTGGGATACGGTGGATTTTCTTCCGGCAAGCCATATTCCTTGTAAGCCAGTTCCAGAAGTCGCCCCGATATGGCATAAGGGTTATATCCTGCAGAAATAGCCAAAACCCCACCGAGGTGGTCTGCCTGAGCCTCAAATTTCAAACCATCCCGCATCAATTCATCTCTTGAACTGGCAGTCATGAAATCATTGATCCGAAAAAAATGTCTGCTCCAATCGTGCTTCTCATAATAATGAACGAGCTCATGACCAATTAGCATGGCCAAAGCATTGAGAGAATCGCGGCCGAGTTTTGTACAAACATCATAGGCCTTTTCTTCTACTCCGATTTCCTGTCTTCCCGGATGCATCCAGGCAATGTATTGGCGTCCCTCGTTCATCACAAAACTAGGAGGAGCCATCCTAAATTCACCACGTGCCTGGATCAGGTCTTCAAACACCTTGGTAGCTGTTTCCAATTTGTAGCCCGTTACCAACTGTGGTTGCAATTTGGGTCGCCTGCTACTTTTGGCATATGCAAACAAGGTATCCTGCCCCGACAGGAGGTCCAGCCAGAGAAGTTGTAAAACCGCAACGATGAGAAAAAGTGATCTTGTGTTCATTATACTATTCAAAACTTTTCATGGACGACTATAATTCAATACCAACCTCGCTTCCTCAAAAGCGTTCATGCGCACGAGGAAGGCGGCGAAAAGCTTTTGATACAGTCGATTCTCCGGTTCTTCCTGAATCAAATCTTTGTAATAGGCATAGGCCGTATGGTAAAACCCCTCCAACTCCAGTTGCCGCAACAAATAAATCATCCTTTCGAAAGGTTCCAATAATTGATACTCACCACTATCTTTCAAATCTGAAATAAAAGAATCCACTTCTCTAGGTTCGTAACTAAAAAGGGAAGTTGGAGAAATGGCCAAAGTACTATCAGGATGAACAGCCATTGCTTTCCACTGATAGACAGGGCCATGTTTTATGTTGAGTTCCGCCAGGTTAATGGTGATGCCATTGCTTTTCGTCTTAGCTTTGAATATGACCTCTTCCAGCGATTGCGATTCGATTGTAAAGATGTAGCCGTTCAAAGTGGGAATAGAATCCCAGCGGAAGTAGATTTTATCTTCACCGAAAGTTTCTGAAATGTATTCTGGCACTACGATGGCAAAGTCTCGGCGTCCAAATCCACTGGCCTCCTCTCTGGTATCATTTCGATTTGATTCATAGTAGGTCGTTAACTCTACTAGGTCTCCGGTCTGGCGAATGGTGCTGGTCACATATTGTTGAAAACGACGCCGAAAAAAGCTCCCTTCCTCCTCCGCTCCAGATGACCTAAGTTTAGATAAATCAACCACAATTGGTCCTTTGAAGGTCAGTTTCTTGTTTTCCAGCAGTAAACTTATCTTTTGCCCGGCTTTCAATGATAGTCTTCCTTCGGTTGATAATTCCATGCCGGGATAAATGGTTATCAAATTTGTATTTTGTATTACGGCAACTTCAGAATCTGCATCCAGATTAAAAATAGTAACCGATTTCTCCTGACCAGAAACAAGGCTGGTAAACAAGCCCACTACCGCAATCAAAAAAAGACTTTTCATTCTCATAGGATCAAACACTTTCCTCTTTCATCTGATAGCCGATAAGATCGTCGTCTAACAGTGTAAGATTTTGTGGCAAAATCTGTGCAATACAAATCTTGCACTACCAGAATTAAGAGGGTTTTAACCAAAAGTTGTCATTGTGGAATCGAAATTATTGGAGGTAGCTGTATCAAGTCTGAAAGATTTCGATGACAATGCTTAAATTTAGCAATAATTGCCAAAACCTGATTAAAATGTAAAATTTCTTTTGCATTGATCAGGTCTGTATCGTGACAACATTTTGATTAGTTAGGGAGTCTTGTCTAAAAAGAGCAAAACTATGCCCTGGAGTCATGCCAAAAAAATTGGATTTCGCTTCCTTTTCTGTTATCTACTACTTTTTACTACCAGTAATATTCTCATCCTAGGAGCTCCCTTTAACGGGATTTGGCGAAAGTTGGTGCCTTGGTTTGCAGACCAATTCTTGAATTTAGCGAAGCCAATCACCATTTTCACAAATGGCAGCGGAGATACCACATATAACTATGTAAGCCTATTGGTATTTGCGTTACTGGCATCCATTAGCACCGTTATCTGGTCCATACTCGATCGTCGAAAAAAAGATTATCAGCAAATGTTGGGTTGGCTAACTATTTGGCTTCGTTGCTTTCTAGTACTACAAATGATGGTTTATGGCCTGGCCAAAGTCTTCTATTTTCAATTTCGTCCGGAGCAGTTTTCACAACTCGTGCAGACCTACGGCGACTCTTCACCAATGCGATTGCTTTGGACGTTTATGGGCCATTCGCGTGGATATACGGTATTTACCGGTTTGGGAGAAGTGTTAGGAGGGTTTTTACTCATTTTTCGGAAAACGCAAACGCTAGGGGCCATGATCGTCTTTGGCGTTATGGCCAATGTTATGGCACTCAATTATTTTTACGATGTCCCCGTCAAGATACTCTCCACCCATTTGGTATTAATTAGCGGCTTTTTAATGCTCTTAGATGGAAGGCGCTTGCTACATTTCTTCTTTTTAAATAAGCCCACTGAACCAATCTCTCCTTTCCCCGTAATTGAAGCTGAAAACCTAAGGATGGCGAAAGGGATCATTAAATGGATGATTGTTTCGTTGAGCCTCCTGGTAATCCTAGGCATGATGTTCTCCAGAAGTCAAAGTATCAGGAATAGGGAAAAGCCTCCTCTCTTTGGGCTTCATGAGGTGACCCAATTTGAAAAAAATGGGGAGCTCATTCCTCCATTAATCACCGATAGTCTCCGCTGGCGGCGCCTGATGATAGAGGGCAACAATTGGGCCAACATGCAAATGATGACCGGAAAGATTGTGAGCCTAAAGACGCAGATTGATACCGTTAAACAACAAATAAAGTTCAATTTTACGGGAGATACTAGTCAAACCTTTACCTTCTCCTATATTCAACGGGATTCAAATTTATTGTCGCTCGACGGGCAATTCGGTGCGGATACCTTGAAGATCGAATTTCAAACCAAGCAAAAGGAGGATTTTCAACTGATCCGCCGTAAGTTTCGTTGGATCAGTGAATATCCATTCAACCGATAATAGATTGGAAACGGGGCCAGCTCCGTAAATCACCAATTGCGCAAGAAACATCTGATTTGGAGCGGCCCCGATCAGATCGGAATCAATCTTTTCTCAAACTCTTTTTTGTGAGCAAGGTCTGGCTTCCTCCAGTTTGCAAAGATTCTCCTTTGATGAAGTCTTCGCCGAAACAGGCCTCGAGTTCAGTATCGAATTCTTCAGCACTGTTGATGGTCTTTTTAGAGTCATCATCCAGTGTGATCGTAAGTGGATAGACTAACTCCGGCAATTCTTCGATTTCCGGGTTTTCTTCTAGCCACTGGTCGATGGCTTTATCCTCTTCCTCTTCATTATTGATGGTCAGTAACTCTCCCGTCGGTAATTCTACCTGGTATGGATAATCGATCGAAAAACAATCCAGGAAATCTTCGTCGTAACATTCGTCCTCCAAATCGTCCAATTCCTCTGCATTATAAACGGTCACGAGGTTGTCTGTTTCATCCAGTATTTGGATTGGATATACGAAGTCGGGATATTCTTCAGAGTCCTCGTTGGCGATGAACCAATCATCCACAATTTGATACAGTTGATCTTCATCTTGAGCGGTACTGACCGTCCCGTCGGGTAGTGCCACATCTAAGGGAAAGACAAAATCATAGCAAAAGTCCTCTTCAAAGTCTTCGCATTCGTAGTAGAGGTCACATAACTCCTCCTCGCTATTGATGGCGATTTCCGTAGTCGGGTCCTCTTCCATGACCACTTTAATGGGGAAGGTGAAAGTTGGGAAATCCTCGGCTTCAGGGTTTTGATCAAACCATTCGTCGATGACCTTGTCCAGGTCTTCCTCGTTATTCACAGTTTGTGTCGATCCTTCTGGAAAAACGACTTCTACTGGAAATACTATGGAAAAGCAGTCTTCTTCTCCCCAATCTTCATCCCCATCGTCACTGTCTTCATCCGTGTCCGTAGAAGGTCCGTTTGTCAGGTTGAAAAAATGAGTTTGTGGCGCATTCGTGTTCGATAATGGAGTCGCCAATTCCTCCTTCTGGCAAGCATAGAAAACAACGGTCATCGCAGCCAAAGCCAAGACCAATTTAATAGACTTCAAAAGATTTAACATCGAAAGTGATTTTTGCTAAAAGTTTTTAGCGTGTTTTAAAAAAGTTTGGGATAATGAGCTCATTTCCGTAATTCGGTCTAAAGACATTGCCAATCTCAGATTCCCCTATGCCGACAAGAATTTTTCTAAAAAAACAGCTACGGGAGTTCATTTGTCAGCCAATAGTGACTTCAATATTTTCTGATAACTCGAAACAATAAATGCTTAGGGAAAGTAATTTAAGATAGATCAATTTACATTGGATGGCAGAAAATCAACATGGCGACTTCGATCTAATAGGGAAGATCTCACGGGGAGACCGGCAGGCATTTCAAGTGTTATTTCATCGATACTACAAGGTGTTACTTGCTATTGCCATTAATATTCTGAAAGATGTTGCACTTGCCAAAGACGTCACACAAGAAGTTTTTCTGAGCATTTGGAAAAAGCGTTCATCCCTCAATATTCATTCCTCCGTCGAAGCATTCCTCAAACGGTCAGTCATCAATCGTTCTCTGAATCAGATTAAGGCGAGGAAACACTTTGTTCCGGAAGGCCCTTCAGAGGATTTACCGGATCATCAAAATGCTGCTTTACAATTAGAATCAAAAGACTTGGAAAAGATTATCGAGACTACGCTCGCTACCTTGCCCGAAAGATGCAGATTGATTTTCATTTTACGTCGCATTGAGGGATTGTCTCACAAGGAAATCGCTGAAAAACTCCATATTTCCCCAAAAACGGTTGAGAACCAGATGACGAAAGCACTGAAAGTCTTGAAAAACGCGATTCAACCCTATCTGGAAGTCCACAAAAATGTACTTTAACATAGGGGCCGCTGTCGGTTCAGATGTCTTAAAGAGAAAACATGAATGAAGATTTTTACATAACATTAATTTACAAGAGCCTTTCCGGGGAGATTTCCTTGGCAGAGCGTCGACAGCTAAAAGAGTGGGAGGCAGCTTCTGAAGAGAATCGCCTGACGATAGCCAGCATCAAAAAAGCGTGGCAATTAAGTGGCAACCTTCAACCGGAAATCAATGTTGACCTTGCCAAAGAGTTTGATGCGCTTACGGCAAGAATGGACGAAATGGAAATGGCATCGGAGGCCAGCAGTCCTACCGTCAGACAGTTGCAAGCGGATAAGAGACGTTGGTGGTCTATTGCTGCCGGATTTGCACTCTTAGTGGCAGCGGCTTTTGTCCTACAAAAGTATCAATCCCAAAATGCGATCGCCGATAAAGCCGCTCCGAAGATGGATTGGCTGATTTTAGACAGTGGAATGAAAACTGGGCAGCAAATTACGCTCGCCGATAAATCAGTGGTCACACTCAATGAAAACAGCCAACTCAACTATCCCACCGCCTTCAATAACGCTGAAAATAGAGTTGTCTCCATAGTAGGTGAAGCTTTTTTCAATATTCAATCCAACCCCAATCAACCTTTTATCGTCAAGGCCGGATCATCGGAAATAAAAGTATTAGGAACAAGTTTCAACGTTAAAGCAGGAATAGACGCCCAAGAATTAATCGTTTCCGTGGTAGAAGGTACAGTCGAATGTCGGGGCTTTGGCGATCAAAAGCCAATCACCTTGAGTCAGGGTCAGCAAGCCAATTTTGATCAACGAAGTGGAAGGATGATCCGACGGGATATGCCTCATTTAAATGATTTAGCCTGGTATACTCGTCAACTAAGCTTTGAGATGACACCGTTTCAAGAAGTCATTCGAAGCATAGAAATATTATATGGCTTAAAGCTGGAGGTCTCTCAATCTGGTCTACAGGATTGTCTCATCAATTTAAAAATTGATAACGAACCAATCGAAAGTGTCTTCGAAATACTAAGAATCGGCTATAAGGTGGAGATCGAAGCCAATTCCAAAAACTCCTATCAAATCAAAGGCGGCGGGTGTTAAAGAAAATTATCTTATTGGTGTTAGGGCTGAATATTCAGCTGACCTACGCCCAATCGGTAGTGGATCAGGAGCTGGATTTCAACATTGTAGAGCGGTCTATCCCAGAAGCGCTACTCCAATTATCCAAGATTAGTGGAGTAGACATTGCCTTTAGTCATCAGTTCTTTGAGGTCGAACAGCGAATCAGTCTTCAGGTCGAAAAACAGCTATTGAGCTCAGTTCTTAAAACAATATTGTTCAATACCGGCATCGAATATAAAACATTAGGCAAAAGAATTGTTTTGTTCCGGGAAAAATCCACCGTCTACACTTTTAGCGGTTATATCCAAGATGCAGAAAATGGAGAAAGGTTGATATCAGCAACCATCTACGCACCGGGCTTAGGGAAAGGTACTACCAGTAATGAGTATGGTTTCTTTAGCTTAACCTTGCCGGCTGGCAAAGCCGAGATACAATACCGCTACCTCGGCTACACCCCTAAGAACGAACAATTATCTTTGACAGAAAACATCCAAAAACAGGTTAATCTCCAACCGTCTTTCACTTTAGAAGAAGTAATTGTTACGCCGGATAGCACGAAAAACCCGAGCTTCACAACATTTGAACAAAGCATACCCCTGACCGGAGATATTCTACATATGGCTCCAAGTATTGGTGGAGAAGCAGATCCAGTCAGAGCAGCACAATTGCTGCCTGGCATTCAGGGAGGAATCGACGGCATGGGTGGAACACAGGTAAGAGGTGGGGACAACGGGCATAATCTAATGCTTCTTGACGGAGTACCGGTGTACATACCATTTCACTTGTTTGGAATGTTTTCCATTTACAACGCCCGTACAGTTCGGTCAGCTAAGGTTTTAAAGGGAAGTTTTCCCGCTCATTACGGCGGCAGATTATCTTCGGTTTTTGACATCAGAATGCGCGAAGGCAACCGACAGTTTTGGGAAACGGAAGCGTCAGCCAGCCTGATTAGCACGAATCTCATGTTGGAAGGCCCCATTCGCAAGGATCAAACGTCTCTCTTATTGGCCGGCAGATTCATGCATTCTGATTTTCTACTGAATCCGATTATTGGGCAAACATTTTTCAATGAAGAACAGGATGAGCTCAATTTTCGGTTCAATGATGTCAATGCAAAGCTAAATCACAGATTATCAGACAGAAATCATCTATATCTCAGTTTCTATTACGGAAATGACTTCTTGGAAGGAAGCCGACTATCTGACTTTTTTGTTGAAGAGGAGGAGGATTTTGGCACCAATGAATTTGAATTTGACCTCGACTGGTCTAATACCGTTTTTGCGCTTCGATGGAATCATCTTTTCAACCATAAGTTATTTTCCAATACCACTTTGACCTATAGCCAATACAATTTTTCTTATGGTGTACTCGACGAATATGAAATACCCATCTTAGAGGATGAGGTGGAAGAAGATCTGTTTTTCTTCGGTAATTTATCGAAGAACCGAGATTACACTTTAAAAACTGACTTTGATTTCTTACCCAACCCCAATCACCAGTGGAAATTTGGCGCAGGCGTCAGCTTACGCTATTTTCAGCCGGATATTTTTTTCTTCGATGAGGACGCCTCCATTCTGGGCATCTTAGATGACCCGTCGGTCGAGAACATTCTGAACCAATTCGAACCAGAAACCTTTAAAGCGACCGAGTCCTATTTTTATGTAGAAGATAATATGGTTATTAGTCCCAGTTTCAGTGGTCAGTTCGGTATGCGGTTTTCCTCTTTTATTCATGATGGAGCAATCTTTAGTCGGATCGAGCCGCGTTTCAATCTACAATTGGAAGTCAATCAAAACATAAAATGGCAATTGTCCGGCAGCCGTATGATCCAATACCTCCATCTCATTTCTACCGCCACGGTTAGGCTACCGAATGACCTATGGCTTCCCTCCTCGGAGACTGTCCTACCCCAGGAAGCCTGGCAAGGAGAGCTAGGTTTGCATTTTTCTCTCCAAAATCAATTTCACTTCAGTATGGAAGCATACTATAAGAAAATGTCCAACTTGTATGCTTACAAAGAAGAGTTTTTTCTCGATGACAATCCCGAAGAGGAAGTAGAAGGAGATCTTTCAAAGGGTAATGGAGAAACGTACGGAATTGATGTGTTACTCAAAAAAGAAGGGGCAAAAACAGGTGGACTTGTGGGTTATACATTGGCTTGGGCCAACAGAACTTTTGCCGATCACAATTTAGGACTTCCTTACCCTTCGGCTTTTGATCAGCGACATCAATTAAAGGTATTTCTCTTTCACGCTTTTACCCCCAGATTAAGAGTGAGCCTCCATTGGATTTACAACTCGCCTACTCCAAGGTTGGATGTTCCAAATTTGATCAACATTCTGAATGGCGAAGCTATTATTCCGCCGAATTCTGAAGGGAATAGAAATTTGATTCGCCTGCCAAGTTATCATCGTCTCGACTTCAATCTACTTTACGAAGTCCAAAAATCGATTGCGAGACACCAAATCAAATTGGGGGTTTACAATCTCTACGATCAATACAATATTGCTTTTTACAATCTTGCGATAAATGAGGAAACAGGTCTTTTGTTTGAAAGACCAGTCGCCGCCATTCCATTTTTACCTTCACTGGCTTATTCCATAAAGTTTTAAGAATGGACCTCTACGGTCCAGCCCCATTTATCTTTTTTTTCTCCCCGGCAAATTGCCGCCAGATCAGCTTTCAAGCTCGCTCCTATTTTTTGTTCCGAAATTGGTGGTAGGGACATCACGAAGCCATTGTGCACAATTTCCGCTACGGGCGATACCACTGCTGCTGTCCCGGCACCAAAAGCTTCCTTCAGATTACCAGTTTCATACGCCTGGACAACCTCATCTATCGTAATGTCGCGTACCTCAGTCTTGATCCCATTATCCTCAAGAAGGGTCAAAAAGCTACTACGGGTAATGCCTCGCAGGATCGTACCCGTTGTCGAAGGCGTGACAACTTTATTGCCGATTACAAAAAACAAATTCATTGTACCTGCTTCCTGGATAACCTTGAAATCGGGGCTTTCCAAATAAATCATTTGATCAAAGCCAATTTCTTTAGCCTCGGCCGCCGGTAAATAAGAAGCAGAATAGTTGCCACCGGACTTGGCTTCACCGATTCCCCCTTTCACTGCCCGCACGTAGAAACTCTCCGTAATGAGGCGAACTGGCTTCCCATAAATGGGAGAAGATGAAGGACTAGTAATGATTACAAATTTGTACTTTTTTGACGGAATGGGATACAAACTATCATCCATCGCAATCATGTAGGGCCGGAGATATAAGAATCCCCATTCTGAGTGGGGAATCCAGTTGCGTTCAATGTCGACGAGTCGCCTCAAACCTGCCAAAAACAATTCCTGTGGAATTTCGGGCATACACATTCTCTGGGCAGATTTATTCAATCGTTGTGCATGAGCATCCGCTCTCAAAAGCACTGGAGTTCCATCTTTTCTCCTCAGTGCTTTCATCCCTTCGAAAATGGTTTGTGAGTAATGCAAGACCGCGTTTCCGGGATGCATGGGAATGGGTTCAATCGGTGTAATTCTAAAGTCCTGCCATCGGCCATCTAAGTAATCCGCGATAAACATATGATCGGAAAAAGTAGTTCCAAAACTAACATCGTTTAAGTCCAGGTGTGCCAGGGCAGATTTCTCAATTTGATTAACCGCAATTTCGATATTCATGAAAGCATTTTTGATCTTGTATCCAAAGGTAGTGGAATCTTATCTATTCTGCGGAAAAAATCAATCTAGCGGAATAAGCCCGAATCTGATGCTAAAAAAATGAAAATAACTATCTTAAATGCTCAGCAAAATCAGATCGGGTAAATCAATTCAAACCATTTAAACATGAAAATCACGGGGTTACTAATCGCCAACCGAGGAGAAATAGCCATCAGGGTCTGTCGCACTGCCAGCGAAATGGACATACGCACCGTAACGGTTTATTCGGAGGACGACGCTACCTGCCTACACACCCAAAAGTCTGATGAGTCGTATCCTCTAAACGGCAATGGTGTCAAAGCCTACCTGGACACAGCCCGGATAATCGAGATCGCTCAGCAGACAAATTGTAATGCGATTCACCCAGGTTATGGTTTCCTTAGCGAACAAGAGACATTTGCCCAGCAATGTGCGGAAGCAGGGATTCTATTTATTGGTCCTTCTCCTAATACCTTGAGACTATTTGGCAACAAAGCCGAAGCCAAAGAACTTGCCCGGCAGTGCGGGGTACCGGTGGTTCCCGGAACCAATTCTTCAACCAGCCTGGAAGAAGCATTGACATTTCGGAATGAACAGTTATCCGGTGAAACAGTATTGATCAAAGCCATTTCAGGCGGTGGTGGCCGGGGGATGCGTTTGGTTAGCCCCAAAGATGATTTTGTAGAAGCCTTTCGCCGATGTCAATCAGAAGCAATGTCTTCCTTTGGGAACGATGCGGTCTATCTGGAAAAATACATTCCGGTAGCTAGACACATTGAGGTGCAGATCATTGGCGATGGAAGTGGTTTGGTCAGTCATCTGGGCGAACGAGAATGCAGCATCCAGCGCCGCAATCAAAAGTTGATCGAAATAGCCCCATGTCCCGGTATATCCAGAGAGTTGCAGCATCAACTGGTAGACGCAGCGATGCATATGGCTAGCGCAGTGAGCTATGCAAGTGCAGGCACATTTGAATTTCTCACTGAGGGCTTATATCCGGACGCCCCTTTCTATTTCATCGAAGCCAATCCACGCTTGCAAGTCGAGCATACGGTAACCGAAGAAGTGATGGGCATCGACCTCGTCCGTTTTCAAATTCAGCAAGCACTTGGTAAGACCCTGCTACAGCAGGGGTTGACCCAAGACCGGATTCCGATTCCAAGGACCATGGCCATGCAACTTCGAATCAACATGGAAAAAATAGGTGAGGGGGGAAATGTTTTGCCACAAGTGGGAAGTTTGTCCGCTTTTGAATTACCTTCTGGCCCTGGTATCAGAATCGATACTATGGGATATCATCAATATCGAAACAATCCCAATTTTGATTCCCTTCTGGCTAAGTTGATTTGTCACAGTCCATCTCCAGATTTTCAGGATCTGGTAAAAAAAGCTTATCGCGCCACTTGCGAGTTCCATATCTCCGGTATTCAGACCAATCTTTCCCTGCTTCAAAATATACTACAAAACTCCAAATTTAGAGCAAATCGCTTTCATACTAGGTTCATTGATGCTCAACTATCCAATCTGATAAACATGACCGAGCAGAACCATCGGCAATTTTTTTTCCGTAAACACGAAACGCCCGAAAACCATGAAACAAAACTTCCCCTACCGGAATCGCCTCTACCGGAAGGAACACGGGCATTTAGGGCACCAATGCCCGGAAGCGTGGTCAGTATCCAGGTCCAAAGAGGAGAGTCGGTTCGAAAAGGGCAACAATTATTGATTTTAGAAGCCATGAAAATGGAAAATGTCATTTATGCAGACAGCCCGGGCATTATCAAAGAAATTGCCGTTAGGACAGGTGATGTCTTATTGGAAAATCAGGTCATCTTATTACTTCGCATTACAGATTCGGTGGAGGTGGAAACAGAAGAAGAACGGATAATCGACCTGGATGAAATCCGACCTGACTTGGCTGAAGTCATTCAGAAACGCTCTTTCACACTCGATGAAAACCGCCCAGAAGCAGTTGCCAGAAGAAGGAAGAGAGGCCAGCGAACGGCCTGGGAAAATGTTCTCGACCTTTGTGATGTGGATACTTTCCGTGAATATGGAGCTTTTGCAGTTGCCGCTCAGCGAAATCGTCGCAGCCTAGAAGATCTACAAAAAAACACACCAGCCGACGGATTCATTACGGGATTAGCTCAAATAAATGGACATCTCTTCTCGGAGGAAGCTGCTCGAAGCATCGTCTTAGCCTACGATTTTACCGTTTTAGCCGGTACGCAGGGAAGCATGAATCATCAAAAGCTAGACCGGATGCTCCATTTAGCACAAACGTGGCGCCTTCCGGTGGTTTTATTCGCAGAAGGTGGAGGTGGCCGACCGGGCGATATCGATCAGGTCTCTGTAGCCGGGCTAGATATTACCTCCTTTTATGAATTTGCCAAACTGAGCGGACAGGTACCTCTCATCAGTATTGTTTCCAGATATTGTTTTGCTGGCAATGCAGCATTGGCCGGATGTTCAGATGTTATCATCGCCACGAGGAACACGTCCATTGGCATGGGGGGGCCCGCTATGATCGAAGGTGGTGGTCTCGGCAAATTCCATCCTGCTGAAGTGGGGCCGGTGAGCTCTCAAACCATCAACGGCGTCATTGACATCCTTGTTGAAGATGAAAGTGAAGCCGTCGCTGCCACAAAAAAATACCTCTCCTATTTCCAAGGTAGCCTAAAGCATTGGGAAGTAGCCGATCAACGGCAGTTACGGCAAGCTATCCCAGAAAATCGCAAACGCATTTATGACATTCGCAACGTCATTAGCCTATTAGCTGACCAGAACTCAGTGCTGGAAATCAGGCCCTATTTCGGTGTCGGAATGATCACGGCATTCATTCGAATCGAAGGCCAACCAATGGGGTTAATTGCTAACAACCCTGCCCATCTCGCAGGAGCAATCGATTCTGATGGGGCAGACAAAGCTTCTCGTTTTATGCGACTTTGTAATGCTTACGGCATTCCCATACTGTCTTTGTGCGACACCCCGGGCATTATGGTTGGGCCAGATGCCGAAAAGAGCGGAACCGTAAGACGAGCTTCTCGAATGTTTGTTATGGGGGCGGCCTTGGAAGTACCTATTTTCACCGTAGTTTTAAGAAAAGGATATGGACTTGGTGCCATGGCGATGGCAGCAGGTGGTTTTCACGCTACCTTTTTCACGATCTCTTGGCCAACCGGCGAATTTGGAGCCATGGGTTTAGAAGGGGCCATTCGTCTGGGCTTTAGAAAAGAATTGGAACGGGCCGGAAGTCCTGAAGCACAAAAGGCACTTTATGACCAGATGGTGGCTGATGCTTATGAAAATGGGAAAGCACTCAACATGGCCTCATTCCTGGAGATCGATGAAGTGATTGACCCTGTTGACACTCGAAAATGGATATTGAGCGGATTACAGTCCATTCCGCCTACAGATCGCAAAAATCACGCAAGAAAATTTATCGACACCTGGTAATCTTTTGAGAACCTTTTTGAGTTAAGTAAGGGATTAAACTTGATATAGTTAGAAACACTAACTATATTTGCCTCTGATGATCATCGAATAATTTTCTTTAACTAAAAAAGTTAGTACTTCTACCTAAAATAATTATTATGAAAAATTCATTTGTTCTAATTCTATTTGCCGGTTTCTTGATGATTGCTTCATTATCTTGTGATGCACAGGATACCAATGAAGATAAACGGTTTAAGGCCTCCCCTAATTTTGCGATCAAGGGAGTCAAAGTACAATATTTGCAAGATCTTGAATTAATGATATTCTCCATAACGGTAGACGGACAAGCGGGAAAATCGACTCCCAGGGCTATAGGCAAGATGGACGGCGCTCCGGTGGTAGGCTATGTCTTTCCGACGACTTTACAATCTAGCGACGTCGGCTTTTCCGCTACGGAAGGCATCGTAGCGCTGGCACTTACTTCCCATCCGGATTTTGATGATACGCCGCTCTGGGATGAAAACGCCGATCGTAAATTTGACAACGACGGGCTAATCTGGCATCCTCATTGGGTGATATTGCAAGAAGATGAACGAGTGTCAGGTGGACTAGCGGTGAAAGAATTTGATCAGAAGGATGCCACCGTTAAGTTACCACCAACAAACCCGGGCATGCCTATGTATATGGACTCTCCGGGGTTTCAAGTTGTTACGAAGGGACCAGATATAAAAGTTATTGTACCTGCTTATCGCATGAGCAACAAGACCGATTTTCATTATGACGGAGTCAGCGTATATATGGAGGTTAATGCCTCCGATAAAGATCGTCCGATGCTAGGGGTTTATAATGTCTATAGCGTGGCCTCCGGTGACTTATCCTTACCTTTTACCGTTGATCAAACTCATTGAATGCAAAAACTCGATTTAAAAATTGGCAATCAGTTGAGTGGCTCTTTTCGCAAGGGGCCACTCAACTTCCTCCTCGTTTTTCAAATCAATTGTCCGGGATGTTTTTTCTACGCCATTCCGATGGTCAATCAATTGTATGAGAAGTTCTCTGAAAGGGTCTCCTTCCTTGGCCTTTCGACTGCGTTTGAGGATTTTAATTTCAACAATGAGGCAAATACCGCCGCACTACTGGAAACGGGAAAAATGGTTGGCGCGACCAAGGCTGCATTATCTCACTATGGACACGATAACTACCCGGAGAAATTTCACTTTCCGGTAGCAATGGATCAAATGATATCCCAGAAGGAATGGCAAGAACACTCTGCTGACATGCCTGCTTACGTACGACAGCATCTTCAATTATTACCAACCATCGGTCTGACTTTTTGGAACAATGCATTACGGGGGACTCCCAGTATGATTCTATTCGATGAAGACGAGGAAGTGCTTGAGCAATGGTTTGGCCACTGGTCTATTGAAAAAATAGAAATGACGATCGAAGCATACGTAGGCCGTCTTTAGCACTACTAATACCGCCAATCCATACAAAAAAGATTATTTTTGTTAATAAGAGGAAAAAAGAATTTATTAGAAATGAAGACAAAAGACCCATATACTCCCATCAACTGTCACTTTTACGATCATTTCGAAGCGGCAATTGTACAAAATCGTCCGGTTACACTTGAATTTCAAGACGAGGAACAGAAATTGCACAAACGGGTCACGAAGTTGAAAGACCTGCAAACGATCAACAAAGAGGAATTTCTGATACTCGAAGATAAAACTGTGATTCGTCTCGATAAAATTCTCAGTATTAATGGGCGGACTGCTCCAGATCCTGCTCAGCATCCAATCAACTGCATCAATTGATGACAGAATGACCATAATTGACACAATTCATGGAAAGATCGGTATTTGATTTAGAACATCAAAGTGGGGACCTGGACGCAAAACTAGTCGTAGCATTGGAACGCATCTCAGAGGTTTTTCGGGTTTCACTATGGGAAATGGGTAAGCGACATAAATTAAGTCCATTGCAAATTCAAATTCTGATCTTTCTGTCGTTTCATGACCAGGAAAAACGAAAAGTTTCTTATCTAGCAAAGGAATTTCACCTCTCCAAACCAACCATCAGTGAGGCAGTAAGAACACTTTTAAAAAAGGAGTTAATTTTTAAGGAAACCGAAACCGTGGATACCCGAAGCTACATCATTCACTTAAGCACCAAGGGGCAGCAACTCGTATCGGAAGTTTCATTCTTTGCCAACGGCTTGAAACCTGCATTTCAGCACTGGACAACAGCCGGCAAAACCGAGTTCTATCACAAGATCTTACAATTGATCCATGCTCTACAAAATGATGGTTTGATCAGTATCCAGCGGACTTGTTTTAGGTGTCGCTTCCTTAATAAGAATGGTAAAAGATACTCTTGTTCTTTCCTGCAAAAAGAGCTTTCGACTGCGGAATTACAGATAGACTGCAAAGATTATCAATCCATTCAACTCTGAATTTCAAATCACACCTCCCATGAATCTAAAGCAAAGAACCCTTTCCTGGCTGCTCATTCTCTTTTTGTTCATACCTGGCTTCAACCAAGCACAAGACCCAACCTTACCATTGTTGTTCAAAAATAGCTTCAAAACTTTCGAGTTGCTCAGGAACGATCTGGGTATTTACCGCGACTCCAAGCTGTTTGCCGGAATTGACTTCCATCCTTCAAGTGTAGCTAGTATTGGTATGGGGCTGGTATCCCTATGTATTGCAGACCAAATGGGCTGGATCGATGACGCAGAAGCAAAAGTATTGACTACCTTACAAGCTATTACCGGTCAAAACCCTGGATTCAATCCCGATCGAAACGTTTCCGGTTACTATCGACACTGGATAGATATGCAGACCGGTGCCCGGGCATGGAATTCTGAATACAGTACCATCGATACTGGCATTTTAACCTGCGGCGCGCTTTTTGCAAAGACCTATTTTTGTAGTAATGCAGCAATTAATGAACTGACCGATCAACTTTGGAGTTCTATTGACTGGTCAAAAGCTATAGCCAACCCTTCCACAGGCGGGATTTTCCGCACGATAGAAACAAATGGAGAAGGAACTACCGGTTCCATCACTTTGCCCTTCAATGAATATATGATCGTTGCCTGGCTCGCCTTCCAGCAGGAAGGGAATGCTCCCGGTCGAGCCACTGAACTCTGGAATAATTTTTATGCTGATCCAACCAAACTTCCAACCAGTGATTTCAATGGAATTCCCGTGCTCACGGATACCCCCGGCCGCTTCCTCTCTTCATTTGTAATTCAATTTCCTTACTATCTCTGTCACTACTTCACCGAAGATAATGGTTACCACAACTTCTTCAACAACGCTCGCCGGGCTGATTCACTATGGTGGAATATGCAGGGTATTGCCCAATCTTATGAATGGGGGCTTGGTGCCGGTAGTTCTAATAACAATATTGGTTACCATCCAGATGCCATCAACGACAATCCTTCTCGGATTTATTCGCCGCACATCATTGCCGGATTCATTCCCGTGTATGAACCGGGAGGGGATGATTTGCTCGATTTATACCAATCGGGAAAGAGCATATACTCCCTGCCCAATCTTGGACAAGATCTGATCCTTTGGCGCAAAAGCCTAAACGACGTGACCTGGACGGCCAATGAAGTTCAGGGGGTAGATTACGCTACGATGTTGTTCGGACTCGCTACGTTACCCCAATTTCTGGGCACTGAGTTTTTTGCATCCTACAATGACTTTTTTGGTACAACCCCTTGCGAGGTTACTACACGGGTTACGGAAGAAGCTACCAGGCAAGATATTCAGATATCTCCCAACCCAACGTCGAGACAGATGCAGATTCTCTTTGAGAATGGCCGTTTCGGTATCGTTAAAATCCAGGTCTTAAACATAGCAGGTCAAGAAATAGCTACATTTAGAGCGGAAAAAAGGCTCCGACAATTCCAATTTTTACTAGACTTAGGGGATGCCCCCGGTGGTACTTACCTGATTGTGGTTTCGGGAGATCATTTTTTCTTAGCAAAAAAAATCGTGATACGGGACTAAAATGAAAACAGTTTCTCAGACCTCAAAATACTGACTCAAAGGCAGTGATCTCACACGCACTCCGGAAGCATCGTAGATGGCATTGCAAACCGCAGCGAAAGTCGGAATATTAGATAACTCTCCTACCCCACAGACCGGTCTGTCAGATTCCAGTAAAAGGACATTGATTTGGGGACATTTGTTGTAAGTAAGAATCGGATAATCATTATAACTGTTTTCGACCACCTGTCCTTGCTCAAAATGAATGGATGCTTCTGACATCGCTGACAAAGAAAAGATGATACCTCCTTCAACCTGAGCTTTGACCGCATCGGGATTCATAACAAAACCACAATCTACGGCACACGTAATTTCTCTGATTTTCAACCTTTTCCTGCCAATGAGCTCTACCTCGGCGACGACGGCTGCATATGATTCAAAAAAAGTAAAACAGGCGGCAATACCCTTTCCAACATCTCTTTTTCGTTTTTTTTCCCACCCGGCCCGATCGGCAGCTTCTTGCAGGACTCTCCCGAAAAGTCGTTTATCGACCTCTTCCTGCTCTTCAAGCGAAAGGATCGGATCCCCTTCATTTAAGAGAGAGAGTCTGAAATCCAGTGGATCTGTTCTCGTTGCGATTGCTAATTCATCGATCCAACTTTCCATTATGAAGCCATTGGTGTTGGCATATGTTCCACGCCACCAGGTAACGGGAACCTGAATTTCCTGGGCCAGATTATGCGACAGTCGCCGGATTGGAATTTCGTAAGGATACCTCAAAACATCTGCCGTTAAAGAATGATCAATCCCCTCTTTGAGCATCTGCGGCTCCCGCTGTGCCCAAGCACTTATTTGAGCTATGCGCAATTCCATCGCACGGGGTTTATTGTTGTGAAGAGCGGTTCTGAGTCGATACATTCCGCCTGAGAAAAAATGTCCAAATTTGGTTTCATCAATTCGACTGTTCAAAACTTGAACGGGAACTTGACATACTTTTGAGAGCAATAATGCCTCGATTGCATAATCAACCAGTAGGCGGCGACCAAAACTCCCGCCCAATAGGGGTGTATGAATGGTAATTTTCGAATCAGGAAAGCCCGTAATGGTCTTAACAGCCTCCAGTAGCCTCGTTTGCATGTGACACCCCGACCACAATTCACAACTGTTTTTTCGGTAATGTGCAACGGTATTCATCGTTTCCATAGGCCCATGGGTCCAAAAGGGAGTCTCATAAGTAGCCTCCAAAACCTCATCTGCTTCCGCAAAAGCTTGTTCTATTTGACCACTTGACTGAAAGACCACCCCCTCTTCGTCTAACTTTCCCCGTAACGTATCCCGTATGAAGACATCATCAACCATGCGTTGGTTCCCTTCTGCCCATTGCAGTTGCAGCAACTTTCTCCCTTTCTGAGCGGCCCAACTATTCGTTGCGAGCACCGCCACTCCGGCTGGGTAGTAGTTATATGCTCCCCAATCAGTCCCTTCGATCGGAATCACCTGCACGACGTCCGGCATTTTCAAGGTGGCCGTGTCATCCAGATATTTAAGTGTTCCTCCCACCATCGGGCACCGTTCAATTGAAGCATAGAGCATACCATCAATATGCAAGTCTATTCCGTAAACTGCCTTTCCTGTCAACTGATCGTGCAAATGGTCATTGGGCAGGGATGCTCCTAAGTATTGGTAATTTTCCTTTGGTATCAGGAAAGCTTCCTCCGGCATTTCCATTGATGAAGCAACATCAAATAATTCGGCGTAAGGAAGGGTTCGTTGGCTTTCGGAATGGAGAATGTGTCCATTCTGCGCTGTACATTCTCCCGGATGGACACCCCACACCTTTGCAGCTGCATTTACAAAAACTTGTCGTACGTTTGCGAATAGAGGCCGTACCATTCGATAATAACCCGCTATTCCCCAGCTGCCTCCAGTTCCAACCCAAAAGCCTTTTTTGGGAGATTGGATTTCAAGCAGGATCTTTTCCGGTTCAAGACATAGCTCTTCGGCGGCAAGTAGCCGGATACTGGAATTGGTTCCCTGTCCCATTTCTGTTCTTCCGGAAAAAAGTCGGACAAAACCGTCTTTTTGAAAAAGCAGGAAGCGATTGGGCTGAAAGGAGGCGGTTTCTCTAAACTCTTCAATCGTTGATAGGCCCTCTAATCCAAACAGCAAACCTCCTCCAGTCAGGCCGGTCAATCTGAGAAAATTACGGCGTGTAACTCCTGCATTCATGATCGTATTTTTTTACTTGCTAATTCAATGGCATTTTTGATTCTAGGATAGGTTCCACAGCGACAAAGGACCGTAGACATGGTAGACGCTACCAATTTTGGTTTCGGTGTGGGGTGCTCGATGAGTAGTGCAGCCGCTTGCATAATCTGACCGGGTTGGCAATAGCCACATTGTGGTACTTTGGCCTCTTTCCAAGCTTCTTGCACAGGATGATCGCCGTTTTTTGACAATCCTTCGATCGTAGTGATATGGCCACTTGCTGCTTCTTTAATCGATATCAGGCAGGAACGCCTGGCTTTTCCATCGATGTGTACGGTACAAATTCCGCATACTCCCAATCCACAGCCGTATTTGGTCCCGGTCAACCGAAGCAAGTCCCTCAAAACCCAGAGTAAAGGCAGGTCATCCGCAGCATTTATTCGTTGCACTTTTTGATTGACTGTCAATTGAAATTCAGGCATGATGATGAGTATTTTGCATTACATTAAATGATTTGTCGGCAACAAACGTAGGGCAAAATGGGAGGGCAAAATGGGAAAACAGGATAAGCTGCGGGAATTAGAGGGCAAGTGGATGAAGCATATTCAGACCTGGAAGTCCTTTTTATAATTGCGACTAAATCGTACACGGGTGCCGTCACGCAAAACAATATCACCATCGCCACTTTGGTTCGTTTCAATCCTCTGAATGAAATCCAGATTTACTAAAGTGGAACGGTGCACCCTCTTAAACTGGTGACCAGGTAGCTCCCTTTGAAATGAAGTCAGGCTTTGGTATTTTACATAAGCCCTTTGAGCAGTATGGATGGTAATACAATTATTGGCAACCTGCACATAACAGATTTCCTTTAAATGGATTCGCACCATAGATCCACGATGCGATAGCTGGATGAATTTGCGTTCAGGACTGCTCAGAATAGGGTGAGGTACCTGCTGTTGGGTCGACGAATATTCCTTCAAAACCAACCCGATCAACGCGGCATAACAGAGCAGGTTTCCCGTTATGTTGTTTGTCAATGTCGCGGTGATTGTTTCCGAAGAAGGAGGGATGCAACCATAAATTACTGCAAAAGAGGTAATGACAAAAAACTGGCAAAAAAACAGATTTAAGGCGGTAACCACTAAACCAATAGCTCCAAAAATCAAGAAACTACCTCTATTCAACCCCTTCTTTTCCATTAAGTCAATGGCCATTTTTTTGATGGGGCGATAAGAAAGCAACCAAAAAAACAGTCCTCCCAGTCCCAGAAAACTCAATTCTGTCAAGCAAGTTACCTCGTTGGCTAATTGGAAGATATAACCTAAAGCTAGGTTTAGTACTAAAATCAGTACCACGGTAACCAGTACTTTTTTCATAGGCTTGAATGGATTTTTGGTAAAAATAGGGATTGGAGTTACAACAATACTGATTTATCAGGTCATTTGAATCTCCTTAACAAACTTCCGGCGCATCAAACTTTGACCTCCTTGATCCAGGATAACCAATCGGATCTAGATTCCCACTCACCTGGATTTAATGACCTTTCAAACCTCAAAATAGCAGTTCAATCAATTTCGCTTCCATTCAAACTAAAAAGCCATGTTCTTTACAGGAACACAACCATTGAAAAATTCACAATTCTGATTTAAATACCCGAAATATGCAGCACTTCCTGGAAACTTTAAAACACCGCAATGAAACCCTTTTCATTTTTGGAGCTGTCTGCTTCATCATGGCTTTAATTTTCCTAATACTAACCAGATATTCAGATCTTGAAGTCATGAATGCCAATGCCTGGTTCAAGCCATTCAAGTTTTCCGTTTCGACTGGCATCTTTTCATGGACAATGGCTTGGATCGGCTATTACCTCAATGCGCCAAAGGAAATCCAGTTATTCACTTGGGTCATTGTAATTACCCTCGGCTTTGAGATTCTCTACATCTCGATCCAGGCCGGTAGAGGCCAACTTTCTCACTTTAATGTCTCCACTCCTTTCTACCAGTTCATGTTTTCTATGATGGCCCTGGCGGCTACTATCGCAACGCTATGCACGGCCTATATCGGGTGGTTGTTTTTTGTGCGTGAACTACCAGGACTATCCCCCCATTACCTTTGGGGTATTAGATCGGGTATCGTACTGTTTGTAATTTTCTCTTTTGAAGGTTTTGTAATGGGTTCCCGAATGACACATACGATCGGAGGCCCAGACGGGGGCCCAGGTATCTGGCTACTCAACTGGAGTACTCAATATGGTGATCCACGGATCGCCCACTTCATAGGCATGCATGCTTTGCAAGTAATTCCTTTACTCTCCTACTATTTGTTAAAAAGTACAAAAGCCACCTTAATAGTTGCGGTTTTGTACGGTCTGTTGGCGATCTGGGTACTCCTAATTGCGTTACAGGGTCGACCACTCTTCAAATTATGAAGTGTTTTTTTTGCTAAATCAGCTTTTTTCCCATCCTTTTAATAACTTGGAAGAATACCCAAATCTCATCGAAAAACAGCAATGGATAAAACTTTAGTCTTTATAGCATTATTGATAATAGGTCACCATACACAGCGAGTAACCGAAGCTCCCCTGTTCTTCAATTTAGGGAACGAATTGGAAGAAGTTGCAACGAGCAAAACCGTATTTGACTTTCCCAACCTAGATACGACCATCCGACATGAAGTCGACCTTCTATCCGACGCACATGGACAACCACTTCTGTTCTTCTCCGATATCCAAACACCCGTATGCATCGATGGTCTTTGTAAGCCGATGTACATACAGATCTATTGGAATCTCTTGGGTTCCTATGCCGGTTATCAAGCCATAGAAACGGAGTTATTGACTAAATACGATCATGAACCTTTTGAAGAAGCGGATTACAAAAAGCTACATCAATTGTTATCAAACCCTCATTCAATTCTGGACCGAAAAAAAATGTCAGACCTTTACGACGATCAAGCTACAGCCGAAAAGCAAATCACTTACGATGGTGTAGAAGTGGATGCGGTCAGTGGTGCAACAAAAAAGGAAATCAAAGAATCCGTCATTGAAGGGGCATTGTTCTCTTGCTACACCATTTGGCATTTGGTCCATGGTGTTGTCAAGGAGAAAATAGCCACGCATTTAGACAGTATTTACTCTGGAGAACTGGCCTCGTCTTTTCTCTTTTCGGATTATTCGGATTACCAATTACATGCCTTAAAACGCCTCGACAATGATGGTTTTCAAAAGAATCTGAACCAAATAAGTAAAATCTTTCAATCGGCGAAGCCGCTGACCAGAACTTACATCTTAAAGAAAATGCCGGATGACAGCTGGCAAAACATCAATTTCGTCCAGGAGTTCTTCCGCTTTTTCTCTTCCATCGATATCAACTCCCGTACATTGCTGATTAGCAAAATTCCCAAGTCTCACCCAAATGCTGCAATTCTTCTATCCGAACAAGTAGCGAAAATGTCGAGAAATCAATTAAGAAATTATCTCAGTCATTTGAATCCCGAAAACATCGACGAAGCAATCAAAGATAATTTCCGCAAAATCATAGTACAGAAATCCTACCAATACAGTTATCTTTTGGAAACATTCTTAGAGCAACAATGACCGTTCAGCAGAGTACGCATGCAGGTCATCACCTTTTAAGGTAAAAAAATCAATACCTGTGAGAAGGTCTGTTCGATGGACCAGTAAAACTTCAATGTGATGAAAAAAACATTTTCTTTTGGGATGAACTTGCTTTGCATTATTATATTAACTACATTTAAGGTAAATAATAAATCATGGGTAAACATCACCTCGGAGAATTCGAAGAGATTGTCATGTTGACGGTGGCGATTCTTCACGATAATGCCTACGGCAATGCCATCATCAAAGAAATGGAATCCCGGCTGAACAGAAATGTCAGTATAGGCTCGCTTCAGACCGTACTCAGGCGCCTTGAAAAGAAGGGTTATCTCGCATCGGAGTTTGGTGAAGCAACAAAAGAACGCGGTGGCAAAAGAAAGCGATTTTTCACTTTGACAAAGTACGGTCAAAAAATATTAGAAGAAACCAAAAACCAAAGACTAAGTCTCTGGAACGCCATTCCTAAAATTGCCTTGGGCAAGTGATATGAAAAAGTATTTACAAAACTTTTTTCGCTGGTTCTGCCATCCTGATTTCTTGGAAGATATTGAAGGAGACTTGAATGAAAGGCATAAAGAACGTCTGGCAAACCACAGCAAGGCCTGGGCCAACTGGTTATTTTTTGTAGACGTCTGTTCTCTGTTACGGCCAGGTATCATTAGGAGTAACATCTTTTATAATCCTTTTAACCACACGCCTGTCATACAGCAAAATCTTATGAATATTATCCGAAGTTTCAATCGACATAAAACCTCATTTTGGATCAATGTTGTCAGTTTATCAATCGGTCTGGCTTGTGTACTTCTGATTTTCCTTTGGGTGCTGGATGAGCTAAATGTGGATCGGTTCCACGCCAAAGGAGATCGGCTCTACCATGTGATGGAAATTTGGGAATACCCGGACCGAACCGAATTATCTGCTCATACCCAAGGCCCCTTGGCAGATGCCATGGAAGCTAAACTACCTGAGGTCGAAATGGCGACACCGATCATTTCATGGGCTGAATTTACAATATCACAAGCGGCACAAGATCTTCGGACTACCGGATACTATGTCGGTTCAAATTTCTTTGAAGCTTTGAGTTTCAAACTAGCAGTCGGCGCCCCAGAGCAAGTGTTGTCGGCCCCAGACCAAATCGTACTGTCGCAAAGTCTTGCCATTGACTTATTTGGCAGTGCGGACGAAGCAATTGGCCAATCGGTAAAAATAAACCAAAAGGAATTGTTCAGCGTTTCAGGGGTCTTTGAAGATATTCCAAACTCATCAACCCTGCAGTTTGATTTACTGTTATCTTTCGAAAAATTCAAACAAGATCCAGCCAATCGTTGGGTATTGAGTTGGACGAATCATGGACCAACCACCTTAGTTGTTTTGCAAGAAGATGCAAACCCAGATGTGGTTGCCCAAAAACTGAACGAATACTACGAAAGAGATATCAACAAACAAAAGATCACCTTTTCTCTTCTTCCGTTTCCCGACCGGTACTTATACAGCAGAACAGAAAATGGCAAAATTGTCGGTGGGAGAATTGAGTATGTGCGTTTATTTTCTTTGATAGGTCTTTTCATTCTATTGATTGCCTGCATCAATTTTATGAATCTATCGACTGCTCGAGCTACCAATCAGGCCAAAGCTATTGGCATAAAAAAGACGGTCGGCGCTACACGGGGGATACTCGTCCAACAGTATTTAAGTGAGTCGGTTTTTTTGGCAAGTTTTGCCATGTTAAGCGCTTTGGTCATCGTTCACTATGCGTTACCTTCCTTCAATTCATTGACTGAAAAAGACATTCAACTTCGTTTCACACCTTACCTCATCGGTATCCTCTTTTGTATAACGATACTTACCGGACTGCTTGCAGGAAGTTATCCGGCTCTTTATTTATCTGCATTCAGGCCGGCCCAGGTTTTGAAGGGGCAACTCAAAACCTCAGTCGCTGAGTTTATGACCCGAAGAGGCTTGGTAGTGCTTCAATTCAGCATCGCGATGATACTAGTTGTGGGTGTTCTAACGGTATACCAACAAGTGCAATTTATCCAATCCAAGAGTCTTGGCTATCAAAAAGATCAATTGATTTACTTCGATATGGAAGGGGCTCTAAAAAAGCAATACAATAGCTTTGAAGAAGAGATCAAAAACCTTCCGGAAATCAGCGCCATCTCCCGGGGGCAAAACTTCATCAACAATGGCTCCGGAACGATTGAAGTAGCTTGGCCCGGTCATAATCCGGATGACGTGATTCTATTCCATTCTTTTTTTGTCGACTTCGATTACATAGAAACGCTTGGTCTGGAACTGATCAAAGGACGGAGCTTTTCCGATCAATTCGGTGATGAAGCAGGAAAGATTATCATTAATGAAAAAGCTGCCCAAATCATGGGATTCGATGACCCCATTGGTCAACAGATGAACTTATGGGGGCAACTGGATGCAGAAATCGTAGGCGTCGTGCGCGACTTCCATTTTGAATCGATGCATACGGGGATCGCACCTTCCTTTTTCCTGATTGTTCCGGAACAAGCTAGAAAGATTTACATCCGCCTGAAAGCTAATAGCGAGCAATCTGCTCTCACAAAAATCAAGGCGCTTTATGGCAAAGTCAATCCCGGTTTTCCCTTCGAATACAGATACGTCGACCAGGATTACGCCGCATTATATGCTGCTGAAAGGCGAGTGGCGAATCTGTCGAAACTCTTTGCCGGCCTTGCCATCTTCATTTCCTGCTTGGGGTTGTTCGGGCTGTCCACTTTTACCGCCGACCGAAGAAAAAAAGAGTTTGGCATTCGCAAAGTCTTGGGTGCCTCCGTGTCGAATATCATGTTTTTGTTAAGCAAAGAATTCTTACAGTTGGTGGGAATTTCCATCGTAGTGGGAACACCCATTGCTTATTGGTTGGTCAACAATTGGTTGCAACAATTTGAATACCGGCCAGAACTTAATTTGTGGTTTTTTCTCTTAGCTGGCCTCCTGATATTGTGTATTGCAATGACTACAGTGGCTGCTCAGGCTTTTAGATCAGCAATTGCAAACCCCCAGGAGTCCTTACAAGAGGAATAACCATCTGATTCTACATAAAACCATCTTGAATTATGATCGGGAATGTTTTCAGATCACTAATCGTGATTATGTACACGATAGGAACCAGCCCTTTTATGTCGCCAATTGAAGCGCAATCATCTCTAGCTATCCAGGATAATGGTGCAACCAGCATGGAATTTGACTGGATACAAAAGACCATTGACAGCTACGTCGAACGAGTACGGGTCCCCTCTTTAGCTATGAGTCTCATCAAGGAGGGTAAGCTTATTGCATTTGCACAATCCGGAAATCTATCCCTAGAAAGTGATCTTCCAGTCGACGAAAATACGATTTTCCAAATCGGCTCCCTCAGCAAATCATTCACTGGGATCATTTGTAACAATCTGATTGCGGATGGTACGCTGGGTCTTGATGACAAAGTCGTAGATTTCTTACCAGAAAAAATATCTGCTGCTGTCCGAAAAAAATTAAGCGTGATAAGCATCCGGGAATTACTGCACCATGCCTCCGGGCTCCCGCGAGACGCTAAATATGTCCAGATGACCAAAAAAGATCGGGCAATGACCGGGGGATACAATGAATCAACACTCCTTAAAGAATTGGAGGAGGCCACCATCAATCCTGAAACCCGCGGTAGAGCAACTTATTCTAATCTGGGCTATACACTCCTTTGTTATGTCATCCAAAAGGCTGCCGGCAAAACCTATGAAGAATTGTTGCAACTGCACATTGCCCAAAAATATGGCCTCTCTAATACTACTACCGAGCTTACCGCAATACAGAAAAAAAACCTAGCTACGCCGTATCAGCCTAGCAATCGCAAAAAGCCGACTCGGGCCTGGGAAATGGGTTTAATGCGTGCTGCCGGAGGTATCTTTTCAACAATTTCCGATCTGACAAAATTGATGCTTCAGCAAATGAAAGATTACGAAAACTACCGAATTAAAGGAGAGGATTCTCCACTCATTCTCACAAAATATACTATGGAACAGGGCAGCCCGACCTACCATTATGGTTTTGGGTCGATCGCGGCCAGATTCAACCGTGATACGACACTTACCCTTCTAGGCCACAATGGGAGTATGAGAGGTTTTTCAAGTGCTTACATTTACACAGCCCAACCTAAAACCGGAGTGATCATGTTGACTTCTAGCGGTGGAAGCTGGTTTGGGGAGTTAGAGCAGCAGATTCAGCTTCCCCTTTACGATCTACCAATTCCCAACGAAATCTCGCTTCGACGAAGTATTATGAAGAGGTACGTTGGCAAATATGAATTTGAAAAAGAAGGAATTCTCCAGATCAAAATTCACGATGATCAACTCTGGGCCATCACGCCACGCGGATCACATTTCCCAATGTATGCAGAGACCGGAAAAACATTCTACTACAAGGCCTTCCCGGCAACTTTTGAGTTCATCTTGGACGAAAAGCAAGAGGTCCGTCAGTTGATCTATCGGCAAAATGGCAAAACCTTTATGCCAAAGGTGTTAGGTAAGTAATGAATTTGCAGCAGAAAACTTTGAACAACTTCATTTTAAAACAATTGTATGTTATTTTCAATTTCCTGCTAAAAATTGTATTTTTACTGATGAATACTTACTGATACTGCCCTACATGTGACAGATGTAGGGCTTAAAACCGATTGTTATGTCAAAACATGAAGTTGACAAAAACTTGAATCACATTCGCTACCTCCTTGAGTTGATTGACGAACTTAATCAGTTGCTAGCCGATCAAAAACATCATCTTACAGATCGATCCATCCTCCAGCGTTACGAATCAATGAAGAAGGAGTTCCAAGAAGAATTAAATGAATTGGTGAGGACCTTAAGTCCGGAAATTCCAGAACTGGCCATTGAAATGGCAGCCTAAGCAGCCTAAAGTAAGTGAAGGGCAAATCCGTGTTTAAAGATCCGGAATCTTTGTATAGACATATGTTTATTGCGATCTTTGACGGTAATTATGAAAGAGGTTTTCCAAGTTTTAGAAGCGCAATCAAAAGAAGAATTCGAAGTCGGTAAATCCCTCTTCCGGGAATATGCAGAAGAATTGGACATCAGTTTAGAGTTTCAAAACTTTGAAAAAGAGCTTGCCGAAATTCAATTGCAATATGGACAAGTTGGCGGCGTATTATTGCTGGCCAAAAGTGGAACCGGGGAGTGGTTGGGCTGTGTGGGTGTACGTGCATTTGAGAACGGAATTGGAGAATTGAAACGGATGTATGTCCGCAATCGGGCTAGGGGATGGGGAGTGGGCAGAAAGTTGCTAAAGGAGGCAATAAAAGCTGCGCGGCAGTTACAATACAAAAAGTTGCGCCTTGATACTTTGCCGGCTATGAAAGGAGCACTATACCTTTATCAACAGGAAGGGTTTTATGAGATTCCTTCCTATCGATTTAATCCAGTTGAAAACACGGTCTTCCTGGAGAAATTGCTGTAACTTCGGCCTTACAACAACGACTTGTCTCAGTCATGAATTTACAGATCAAAGACCAATTATTTGTCGTAGGAGGAGCTACTAGTGGTTTCGGACAATCCATTGCCAAAGCCCTGATGGCCGAGGGAGCCAAGGTCATTGCCATTGCAAGGACGGCGGCTAACCTGGAATCCTTTCGCCGACAATTTCCCGACCAGCTGGAAGTCATATCCGGTGATATCACCGAGGAAGGAACCATCAACGCCATCATAACCCAGATTGGAGATCGCAAGATTTCAGGTGCAGTAATTAATTCCGGTGGCCCTCCTGCCATGTCTGCGATGGATGCCAATTTGTCTGATTGGGACAATGCATACCGAATCGTTTTTCGCTGGAAGATTGCACTGACTCGGCTCCTCGTAGAAAAAATGATCGATCAAAAGTACGGCCGACTTGTCTATGTCGAAAGCGTATCCGTCAAACAACCAGTTGAGAATCTGGTATTGAGCAATTCAATGCGACTGGCGGTAGTGGGCTATGTCAAAACACTTTCGCAGGAAATCGGGCAACATGGTATTACTTTAAATATCCTGGGTCCTGGCTACCATACCACTCAGAGAATGGAGAACATTTTGCAGAAAAACAGTGAACTGAAGGGAATACCTTTGGAAGAAGTTAGAGCTTCATTCTCGGAAAACCTGGCGGTAGACTTCATGGGAGATCCAGATGATTTTGCCGCTCTGGCAATTTGGTTGCTATCTCCATCCAGCCGATTCATTACCGGTCAGACAATCAGTGTCGATGGTGGTTTAGTGCTTGGCACCATGGGGTAAAAGCTGAATTACATAGGAAATCTCATCGGTCGAGTTTTTTTACGAAATTGATCGCAATTTCCAGGGCTGCCTTTACCGCCTTCTCATCAACAGCATCGATGGTATCTTTGAGTGTATGATAGGCAACAGCATCCTGTTTGTCCAAATCCCAATTCATCGCCACAATAGTTGTAGCTTCTGCACCCGCTTTGGCAAACTCTCCGGCATCAGTTCCACCCGCCATAAATTTAAAGGGTACGGCACGACATTCATACCCCAAAGACCGGGCAATTTCAGTACAGTCCTGGGCCATCCGCCGTGAAAGCGGGACGGTGTTATTGATATCCGAGGTCAGGAAAATAAGTTCGCTGACATCGTATAACAATTCAATGTTATAAACGTAAGTAGGGACTGATTGCAGCAACTCTCCATGTCTTTTAACGAAAGTCCTCGCTCCTCTTAATCCAGCTTCCTCTGCATCCCAACTGCCAATAATTAACCGGGTATTATTCAATCGGTGCTCACTGTGGCTAAAGTAATCTGCCGCGGCAAAAGCCACCGCTACCGAGGCCAGATTATCACCGGCCCCCGGTGTCCCTTTCCGAGCGTAAAAGAACCAACTTTGAACTGCAAAAACCGCCAACAAAAGAAAAAGCCATTTGAAAACCAGTAACACGGACGGAGGAATTACCACGAAATTCGAGAGGCTCCAGGTAAGGATCATTGTAAGAGCGAATAGCAAACTACTGCCTAATCCCGACAAGATTCGAAGTCCATAAAGTCTAGGTTTTTTTGCCAAATAATTGAAAACATGGGCACTGTCATGATGACCACAAATCACCACCTGTTGCGTTACCACTCCTTTAGGTTCCAGAAGGCCATAAACATTCTTTCCGGTCCGTTTAACAAAAAATGGCTCTAAGATTTCGTAGTAATAGACGAACTGAAAAACAAATAAAAAGAGAAACAGGAAACCTCCCAGTCCCGCCAAACCAAGGTATCCTAACCATAGAGAAATAAGTGATAACAAATACAAGACTACTGCCACTCGGATCCATCCTAAAAAAGCTCCAGGAGCAATTTGAAAATCTTCGATTTCCGTCCGATCGGTATAGGATTGTAGGAGATCGTACAATTCTCTTGCGCATTGTTGGGTTTCCGGCCTACCAGCCAAGCGACTTTCCCACTTTTCGGAAAGTTGCTTGGTCAAACCCATAGCCTGTCTTGTCAGTTGGTCGATCATTTTTTAATTTTTTGAGGATTTGCGTCTCCTGATTTCAAGGTCGTCAATCCAAACCTGTTGTCCACCGTGATTCCATAAATAGCTGGCCGCTTCGGTAAATTTCGATCCTTCAGGTATGGTAATATGCAATTCTAATTTACGCCAGCCATCCACTGAGGACGCCACAATATTCTTCTTTTCAAAAACATAAAAAGACTCCCCATCGATGGTTGAAAATACAATACCCAAGCTATTGGGAGCACCATATTGCCAGAGGCTGATTTTAAATTCATCAAAGGTCTCCACGTCATTATAGCGGACATTCCACGCGAATGTTTTCTCATCATTCATTTGAATCGAATAACTACCGGTATGAGCTTTTGCACTCGTCCGAAGATCGGCATTGCCAAATCGGATACCAGCTACTTCGTCCAATAAATAATCACCCTCAACAGTCATTTCTTCTGCTCCAATTTTGACGAGTGCATCTTCGCGATAAAGGATCGTGGGCTCCACTTTCTTCAATGGTGGAAGTCGCTGGACCTCAAAATCATCTAACCAAACATCTTCACCACCCGTATTCCATATGTAAGAGGCCGCTTTCTTGAATTTAATATCCTCTGGCAAAGTGACTCCCAACTCAAGTTTTTCCCAGCCCTTATCGTCTTTTTCTACAATGTTATTGGTCTCAAACCGATAGAATAGATTCCCATAGTCAGAAGAAAAAACAATACCAACTCCGTTATAAGTCCCGTACCTCCAAATACTGAAGACAAACCTTTCGCCGGGCTGTAACTCTCGATAACGAAGCGTGAGCGCAAATGGACGCTCACTTGTTAACTTGAAACCGTTTTCTCCGGATCGCGGCAATTCATTGTTTCGAGCTGGTGCTCCGGTAAATTCAATATCGTATTCGGTCGAAAGAAAATACACCCCATCTGATGTCGTTTTTTCAGCATCGACCCGAAGCGGAAAGTAGTCGTAAGGACGTGCTCCTCCAGTATCGTGCCACAAGATAAAAATACTATCTCGTCCTGGCGGAAGCCATCGATGATAGGGAAAGGCGTGATACCGCCGAAAGCCTTCTATCGGACCGAATGACAACACGTAATCATCATCGGAAACAAACCACCAACTCTTCTGACCTTTCACATTAGGTCTGGAAGCACCAGCCTCATACCAGGCATTTATTTCAAATCCTGCATCAATGTAATTCGGGCGAACCTCTTTTTCCTCGGTGAGAAATTTATAAGCTTCCCATCTGGCCTTATTCCAAGAAAGATAATCGTGGGTAGCAGTGATGGCAAAAAAAGCATAAAGTGATAAAAAACCGACTCCAGTCAGTAGATATTTCTTTTGAAAAGTGAAATGCCCAGGTAGAATCAATAGCCCCAAACAAGGAATGAGGGGCAAGAGATACCGATCAAAAAAACTATCCAGTACTAAGATAAAGCAGCTGTATATAATTAGAAAAAACGTAAGCGCCAGACGAGCCTGATCAACCTTTAGGGTCAGGCCTTGCAAAGTTCGAAACAGATTGACCGTCCTTTGACGTTGCCAAAGTAGTCCGGTTAAGAGCATTGCAGGAAACGCAACTATTTTGAAGATTTGCCAGGCCCAACTCGGAAGCATAGGATTCAAATTATCTCCCCAGTAGCTATCCTTCAAAATCTTTGGGCCCAGGCCAAAATTATAGAAAATATTACCCACCGGAAAATTACTGAAGTCAAAGGATAGAAAGAGTATAAAAAGAGGAATGGTTAGCCAATAAAAAAGTTTTGAAGGCCGATTGGCTCTTTGTAATGCAGGTAACAATACTATCAACAACGGCAACAAAAAGAGCCCGGGGAACAAGAGCAGATTTACTATCTGATAATAATAGTGTTCAAATCTCTGCGTAAAAAAAGCAGTCAGTGCTTTACCCAATCGTCCTGCATTATCAGTTTCCAAGCCATTGCTCTTCAGCCAGAAGTCATAGATCAGATACACCAACAAGGTAATGGCAAATGGCGTCATCTTTTGGACAGCTTGTCGCCATCCTTTGGAGACATTGATCATGGCCAACCCAAAAGCAAAAGGAATCAACAAACCAGGCTGTCGAACCAAAGTTGCCAGAACCGAAAATACCGTAGCCCAGATATAGTAACGCATTTTATCTGTCTCAATAATCCTTACAAAGCCATACAAGGCAAGCACAAAAGTGGTTTGGAAATAGATCTCCGTCATAAACGTGAAGGAGAGGGATAAAGCGACCGGATTAAAGAACCAGGTAAGGCTAAGCATGGCTGCCAAAGCTCTACTTGTCGTAAAGCGTTTAGCCAAAGCATACAAACTCAAAGAGCCAACCAGGCTCGTAACCAATGTCGCCCACCGAAGGCTTACAAAAGAAAGTCCGAATATCTTACAAAATACAGAACCAAACAAAATCTGAGCTGCCAGGGTCATCGAAGGCCAATCCCCCACCGTAAAGGCTCCGGTTTCCACGAATTTCCAGACACTCTTACCATACGACCAATCGTCATTAAGCGGAAAATCTCCACCGGTGCCGACTATTAAAACAACGACCAACCATGTAAGTGCCAGGTAGAACGTATTTGGTATCCGTTTGATAGCATATCGTTTTGAGATTGTTAATTTAAACTTTCTTTTGAAATCTCAAATAACCTCCAATGAATAATAAACTTTAACACTTATCCATTATAACTATCGTACTTAGCCACGTATACAAATAAAAACACATACCAAACTTCTCATGAAACGCTTCAAGATTTACGAATACACCATTGCTGTAGCCCTTTCAGCAGTCTTACCACCACTCAGTTCAGCTCAATATACCGGTACCGCGAACCTTTGCCATGAAGGCGGTAGTATCTTCATCAACGAGGTATCCAATGGACCAGCTGGTACCAATGTTCAAGAATACATAGAATTTGTCGTAGTTGGTAGTCCGGATAACCCCACCGCTCCCGTTGATCTTACAGGATGGATCATTGATGACAATAATTTTCCCGGGGCCGGCCAAGGAAATGCTGCGGGTTATATGAGTTTCGGAGACTGTTATAACGCCGTCCCTCCGGGTTCCATCATTGTTGTATACAATGAAGATGACTCAAATCTAAATTTGCCCCCGGATGATCCAAGAGATGATGATGCGGATGGAGTATACATTATCCCTCACTCCCACCCTTGCATGGATGCCTGCAGCAGCAATCCGAACACGGCCAATTCAAATCCTAACTACTGTCCTTGTGAAAACCCATTTGACCTACCACAAGAGTGGCATCTAAATTTTCGCAATGCCGGCGATGTCATTCAGGTTCGTGACGTTTGTGAAACCCTGGTTCATGCCATTCATTGGGGAGGTGTCGAACTTGTGCAAGATTTGATAGACAGTCCGGTTGACTTCAATATTAGTGCAGAAGGCCAGTCAGGGAAAGTAATCTTATTTGCCAATACCAATGGAGATGATTGGAATGCCCCTTCTAACTTCGAGAATCCAGACTTCACCAATAATGAAAGTCCTGGTATAGGAAACAATGCGGCGAATATTGACTTTATAGAAAGGATTCGGGCCGGCCAATCTCCATGTAGCGGGTCTATAGCGGATTGTCGGGATACGGATGCGGGTGATCTAATTCTGCCTCCGGATGCTCCGTCTGCATCTTTGCCACTCCAATTATGTTCTGGAGAAGATTTGGGCGCATTCTCTTCCAACTATGAAGCTCCTGATGAATTTGAACCGGATGCCGTCGGATTTACTTTTGAATATGCTTTTTTACTCACTGAAAACAATGCTCCAGAATTTACCATCCTTGATTTCAGCTCTGACGGTAATTTTGCTTTAGATCAGGTTCCAGCGGGTAATTATCTCATTTGGGGTTTATCCTATACACTAACAAATGGTAGCATAGATCTTAGTAGTCTTTTGAATAATTTTGTTGGAAGTATTGCCGAAATCAATGCTTTCACCTCCTGCGGACTAAGTCTGAACCTGGATAATCTAACCTCCGACAACACACCGGTCGAACTCATCATTACCGACCCTTCCAATTCAAACGCACCTGAGTCCATTCTTGGGTGTCCGTTAAGGGATGGGTCAATAGCTGTTGACCTAACCAGATTCAATGAGGAGGTAAATGGGGGGTCGGGGCTACCCGTCAACTGGTACACGGATATGATGGGCAACAACCTGGTCGAAGACCCCGCCAATTTCACAACGGATACCCGAGAAGTTTTTGTCTCAGTAGTAGATGGCTGTGAATCGTCGCTAGCAGCGGTTGCAGTCGTCGGAGGCGGCGGACCACAACCAATCATAAATGTATTAAGTGAGCCAGGTTGCGGTACAACTCCTGACGGAGCAATAGAATTGACGGTGAATGGAGGCGCCACTCCTCCCACCATTGATTGGAACATAGATGAATTTGACGGACAAATGGCCCTCATAGGCCTTTCCGGAGGATTCTATGCCGTTACAGTTACAGATATCAGTGGTTGTACGGATTCTACCAGTGTATTACTACCATCCCCTGGAGACCTTAGGTTGATTTGTCAAACCCAGAACCAGGCTACCTCAGACCTGGGCAACAACGGTGCGATCGCTGTTGAATTTGAAGGAAGTGATGGCCCATTTACTTTGTCCTGGGAAGGTCCTGATTCCGGATCACAGGAATTGATGGAAAATCAAAAGTTATCCGTCAATAACTTGTCACCCGGATTTTATACTTTCTTTCTTCAAGACGTAAATGGATGTGTGACTGGATGCCAGGCAGAGATTATAATCGAAAACAGTTCGCGAGTAGTGTTGCCCAATGCCTTCAGCCCGAATGGTGACGGGGTCAATGATTTCTTCACCATTCAATCGACGGATGAGGCACTGACCAACGTGTTGCTTTTCCAAGTTTATGATCGCTGGGGTGAATTGGTCTTTGAAAGGCAAAACCTCTTGCCTGGTGACGCAAATCTGCAGTGGGATGGCACCTTCAATGGAAGAGAACTGGGCCCGGGCATCTTTGTCTACTACGCTGAGTTGAGCTTTAATGATGGCACGGTGAGTAATGCCAAAGGTGATATTCTATTGGTGCGTTGACCATTATCTACCCAAATTATTCCATCTCAATGATCAAGTCGCCCTGATCGACCAACGTCTTTTCATTTAAGTAAATGTGTTTGATTTTTCCGGCAATAGGAGCTGTGACGGTACTCTCCATCTTCATGGCCTCGATAATGAACAAGGGGGTATTGACGGTTACCTCCTCTCCTACTTTGACCAATATAGATGCCAGGCTTCCCTGTAGAGGAGAACCGACTTCTCTTTCTCCCGATGCCTTCCGATGTTGTACAATGTCTTTCTGAAGTTTTTGATCGCGGACTGGAATGGAGCGGGTCATACCGTTTAATTGAAAGAATACCAGTCGAATTCCCAACTCATCAGGCTCCGTCATATTAAGGTATTTGATCAAGATATTTTTTCCCTGATCAAGTGATACGATGATTTCCTGGTTAGGGCTCAGACCGTAGAAGAAAGCAGTCGTCGGTAGTAGCGAGACCTCTCCATATTTCAAATGATGAGCATGATAATCTTCATAAACCTTCGGATACAATTTAAAAGACAGGAAGTCTTCTATTTTCAGCTCTTGCCCAAACCGTTGCCGAAAGGCGGGAAATTCCTTCTCGAAATCCACCGGTCGTAGATGTGCATTGGGTTTCTCCGTATATGGTTCCTCTTCTTTCAAAACCATTTTCTGGATAGCGGGGGGAAAACCACCATCGATCTGCCCAAGATCTCCTCTCATCAATGCCTTTACGCTATCCGGAAAATCAAGTTCGCGCCCCCTGGTCAAGATGTCTTCCATTGTTAAGCTATTCGCAGTCATAAACATAGCCATATCACCAACTACCTTCGACGATGGAGTAACTTTAATCAGATCGCCAAACAGTTGATTGGCGTGCTTGTAATTTTCTTTAATGGTTTCAAATTCTTCTTCTAAGCCAAGGCCTCTTGCCTGAGGACGCAAATTGGAATATTGCCCTCCTGGAATTTCGTGATCGTAAACGTCGGCACTACCAGCTTTCAATTCGGTCTCAAAGGCATAATAATAGCGCCTGACTCCCTCCCAATAATTGGAAAATTCATTGAGTTTAGCAGCATCAACCTGTTTTTCACGCTCATGGCCCTTCATCATCGCAACGATCGAATTGAAGTTGGGCTGAGAGGTCAAACCAGACATGGCACCCAGCGCAACATCAATTACATCGACTCCCGCCTCGACCGCTTTCAAATAAGTTGCGGACTGGATCGAGGAAGTATCGTGTGTATGCAAATGTATGGGGACTTGAACCTGTTGTTTCAGTGCAGCGACCAGTTCTGCTGCAGCGAATGGTTTCAATAGCCCCGCCATATCTTTGATTGCAATGATGTGTGCACCTTCGTCTTCCAACCGTTTGGCCAGGTCCAAGTAATAAGCCAAGTTAAACTTAGTCTTTGCAGGATCGCTGATATCCCCCGTATAGCAAATACAAGCCTCGGCGAGAGAATTGGTTTTTTCACGAATCGTTCGAATGCTGGTCTTCATGGCTTCAACCCAATTCAAGGAATCAAATACTCGGAAGATATCAATTCCCTTCTCGGCAGCCTCCACGATGAAGCGCTCGATCAAATTATCTGGGTAGGCCGCGTAGCCAACGGCATTCGACCCCCTCAGTAACATTTGAAAAAGGATGTTGGGAATCGCCTGTCGTAGCAATTCCAGTCTTTTCCACGGACACTCTTTTAGAAACCGCAACGATACATCAAAGGTCGCTCCTCCCCAAACCTCCATGGAGAATATGTCCTTCGCATGATTAATAGAATAGCTTTCCGCCACCGATAACATATCCCGTGTGCGCATTCGAGTCGCCAGCAAGGACTGATGAGCATCCCGGAAGGTCGTATCGGTATACTGAATAGCTTTTTGCTGCTTCAACCACCTGGCAAAAGATTCGGGTCCTAATTTCTGCAGCAATTGTCGACTCCCTTCCTGAAGCTTTAGATCGGGAGGGATGGAGGGCACCACTGGTTCCAGGAAAGTTCGCTCCGGGTCCTTGAATTTCACATCTGGATTTTCGTTGACAATGACTTCCGCCAGGTACCTCAACATTTTAGTACCACGATCTTGCCAACCCGGCTTTTCGAGTAGGTCCGGGTTGTCCTTAATGAAATTAACCGTAGCTGCTCCCTCTTGGAAAGTATTATTCTTCAACAGTTTGAGTAGAAACGCAATGTTGGTTTTTACCCCCCGGATCCGAAATTCGCGCAATGCCCGGTGGAGTCGGTTTGAAGCTTCATCCAGGGTACGTCCCCAGGCAGTCACTTTTACGAGCATACTGTCGAAAAACGGTGAGATCTTAGCACCGGGATAAGCACTGCCTGCATCCAACCTAATCCCCATTCCACTCGCACTGCGATAGGCGATTAAAGTACCATAGTCCGGTTTGAACCCAAGTTGCGGATCTTCCGTAGTCACTCGGCATTGAACGGCATATCCCACCAAGGAAACATCCATCTGACTCTTAATATTGATGAGTGGGTGTTGGAGGGGGTAGCCCATCGCAATCAGAATTTGACACCTAACAAGGTCAATTCCAGTTACCTCTTCAGTAATAGTATGTTCGACTTGAATCCGAGGATTCACCTCGATAAAGTAAATATTTTCCTTGCTATCGACTAGAAATTCTACGGTACCGGCATGACTGTAATTGACCGACTGCGTAATCTGCAAAGCGTAATTATAGAGATGGTTCTTCGTAATCCACCCCAGTGTTGCACTGGGTGCTACTTCTACCACTTTTTGGAAACGCCGTTGGACGGAGCAATCTCTTTCATACAAATGAATTAGGTTGCCATATTTATCTCCAAGCACTTGAACCTCTATATGTTTGGGATTTTCGATGAATTTTTCCAGAAAAATGGTATCGTCGCCAAAAGCGGTTAATGCTTCACTTCGTGCTTCTCTAAATTCCTGAACTATTTGGCTTTCGTTCCGAACCACCCGCATGCCTCGCCCACCTCCACCAGCAGCGGCCTTTAATATCACGGGATAGCCAATTCTCGCTGCTTCACTGACGACCAATGATTCATCTTCTAGTTTTTCTTTACTGTCTTCAATCAAAGGGACACCTAATTCACGAGCCAACTTCTTAGCAGCAACTTTATCTCCTAAGCGCTCCATCACCTCAGCACCAGGCCCAATAAAAATGATGCCTTCCTCCGTACAACGGCGGGCAAAGGTTACATTCTCAGATAAAAAGCCGTAGCCTGGGTGTATGGCCTCTACCTGATTTGCCCGGGCTACTTTTAGGATTTCCTCGATATCTAGATAGGGTTTTAAAGGATCATCTTTGGAACCAATCTGATAGGCTTCATCCGCTTTATAACGATGCAGTGAGTATCGGTCTTCGTAAGTATAAACGGCAACCGTCTGAAGGTTTAATTCGGAAGCTGCCCGAAAAACCCGAATGGCGATCTCTCCACGATTCGCCACTAGTATTTTCTTGAAAGGTCGAAATTGCATCAATCAAAGTCTTTTATTGGATGAAAACTAAAGTTCCGATCGGTAAACCGTTGCTGTACACTGCTTAAGATCAGTCGCTGTAAAATTTTACAAGCATGAAAATTTGACCAATACTCGCATGGTACAACGCTGATGAATTACCGATCTTAATTTCGGATATGTTCTGTGATTTAAGCTTTCCACGGGTGTGATAACCCGTGGCTCTTGGGAATTCGCCGAAAAATCATCGTAAAATATTCATTGAAGATTTGCGGCAAAGATATAAATTTTTAAACAATTGAACCGATTTGTTATTAAATTCAAAAAAAAGACCGCCATTTTTTTAGGTCAGTCTAATAGAAACTCAATATCACCTTTTGAAAAGCTAGCTTTCTGGACATGTTCTATGATGTCTTCCGCCAATCGAGTCTTCTTTTCTTGAAGCCGCAATATCTTTTCCTCGATGGTATCTTTAGTAATGAATTTGTAGGCAATGACGTTCTTGTCTTGTCCGATTCGGTGGGCTCGTGCGATGGCTTGTTGCTCTGTAAAGGGATTCCACCAGGGATCTAAGATGAAAACATAATCAGCGGCGGTTAAATTCAACCCTGTTCCACCGGATTTTATAGAAATGAAGAAAGAGCGAATTTCTTCTGTTTCTTCAAATTTCCGTACTTCTTGCTCTCTTTTCCGGCTATTCAAGGCACCGGTCAGCCAAGAATAAGGTTCGGATCTCCGGTCAAAGTCTTTACGAAACAATTCCAAATATTTAACAAAAGAACTAAACAGTAAAACTTTGTGACCTGCTTTGTTAGCTACCTGCCACTGTTCCATAACATCCGTAAACTTACTGCTCCCCTTATCATAAGCTTCGTGTACCAATACGGGGTGATTGGACAACTGACGAAGCTTGGTAAGAGATTGAAGTACCATCATCCGGTATTTCGGATTATTTTCCAGGTAATTTTCAAGCAGGTAGTTTCGAACCGCTGATTTTTCACGTTCGTAAACTTTCTTTTGTTCTTTGTTCATTTCGGAATAGAAGGTCCGAATAGTAAGTGGGGGCAATTCTTTAGCAACTTCTACCTTCGTTCTTCGCAGCAAATACGGTTTTACAAGACTTCGCAAGCGATTCTTTTTTTCTTCATCCTGAAATTTTTCGATCGGCCGAATAAATTCACGGCGAAAGAAATTGTAATTGCCCAACAAATTTGGATTGATGAAATGCATCTGTGCCCATAGATCGGAAAGAGAATTTTCAATCGGAGTACCGCTCAAAGACAGTTTATGCCTTGCTTGCAATTCATTAATGGCCTTAAACATTTTACTGTCTTTGTTCTTAATCTGCTGGCTCTCATCCAGAACAATGTATTCGTACTCCAGTTGTTCTAGAATTGAAATATCTCTTAGTACGGTCTGATAAGTGGTAAGAATCACATCGAACCGAGCAATGACCTTAATGTCTTTGTGACGCTTGGGGCCAGTGTGTTTATAAACCGATAAGCTGGGTGCGAAATGTCGTATTTCCTTTTCCCAGTTGAAAACCAATGAAGCAGGTAGTATGATCAAAGCGTTAAGTGCGTTTAGCCAATCGGCATCGTCACTTTGCGTAAAAAGGTTCAATTGCCCCTTTTCGTTTTCATCTTTTTTCTCCTTATCCCCCTCCTTTTCTGGATCGGGGCGATTTTCTTTTGAATACAATAAAACAGCAATGGTTTGGAGGGTCTTACCAAGTCCCATATCATCGGCCAGGCAGCCGCCCAAGTCGTTGTTATTTAGTTTTACTAACCACCTTAGACCTTCCATTTGATAAGGCCGCAAGGTAGCTTTCAGATTCTCAGAAACTCTGAAGTTATCGAGGTCCGGCAAATCCTCCATTTCCACTTCAGATCCCAAACCATCCAGGTCTCCCAGCAACGTATACTGGCTTTTAGCAAGTTTAATAGAATTTTCATCTCTCTTACCAAATTGGAATAGTGCTTTAAACTTCGTCATCCATTCCAGGGGTATGATAAAGAGATTACCATTGGGCAAAATATAGAAGCGGTTCTGTTCTCGGATGTGCTTGCCAAACTTAATAAATGGAATGACAAAAGGTCCGATGACTACATCACCAAATAGATCGAACCAGTCATTTTGTTTCTCGACATCGATCTTAAGTTCCGCTTTATGGAGTGATAATTTACGCTCCTCAAGAACCGGCTGCACCACTTCGAAGCCCGCCTTTTCTAATGCTACTTTTTGTGCGATTAACCAGCCAATCAGATCCATTTGATCTGCGGTCTGATCAACTTCCAGTTCAAAGTAATTTCCACTGCGATTGACCAAGCCAAATTGTTTGATCTTTTCCAGATATTCACATTCCTGATCAAAATCCCGATTAATTTTGACGATCTGTACATTTTGGTCGTTCGCAAAATTTAAACTGGTTTTATTCGCGCGCTTTTCATTCCAGATGAATTCTGCAGCACCATATCCCATTCGGGGCAACAATCCCCACTCTTCTGTTGTATGGTCAAAAACAGGTTCAATCAAGCAACCCTTTAGCTGATTTTCTTCCAAGAGGTCGAAGCCAATCGCATCGATTTCGACTTTTGAAGCTACTTTCAAGATGAAGTTTTGAAAATAAGCACGGACCGATTCAGTAGGAATTATAACTTCACTCTTTGTCCGAAAAGGCTTTACCATATTTCCATTTACATGTGCCACTTGACAAAGGTGATAATCCACAAACAACCATGCAGGATGATTTGTAATTGGCTCAATTTCGGTTTTTGATTGTATCGGCCACTTACCGGATTCATCCTCCAACATGAATCGATATTTCACGCTGGAGTCCGTTTTTTCAAAAAACAAGTGCGGCTTAAGAGGGCTCTTGCAAAGCTTAAGAACAAAATCTTTTACCAATACCTTCCGCTCTACGTCCCAACTGACATAAAAGTCATATTTCATAGCTGCACTAAGCAGTTCATCCATCAAACCATGAACATAGGCAAAGATCTTTTTCTTGACATCACGATCAGCAATTAGTTTCTCCAGGTAGCCCGTTTTTCTTCGCGGAGGCTTGTATTTGTCCGCTAACGTCGGAGGCTGAAGTCGATCAATAATTTCAAATAATCGGCTGCGAACACCCGTCAATTCTACGCCGTATGCCTCAATCGTAGATTTGTTCGCCTTTTGCTTAATGTGTGCCAAATAACCATCCTTATCTTTGCTGACAACAAAGGCATTAACCAAATAAAGGTCTGGGGAAAAAGGGTAAAGGTTATAAACAACATCGTAGACCTTTGATTCCTTCTTACTGTCTGGAAGCAGTGTCTGGATCAATACAGTTTTCCTTTTACGAAGTACTATTACGACCTCACCATCGATAGGATTGATCGCATAGCTCCGTTTTTTATTAGCAAAAAATTAAGCGAACAACAAATCTACTATTTTCAAGTAAACTGAGTATTAATAATTGTGTTATATATTCAACAATTTCAAACTTTTTTCCTTCAGCGTCCCAAAATGTAATCTTATGTTCACCGGCCTCATAGAATCAATGGGTAAAATTCATGAAATCCAGAAAGAAGGTAGCAATGTCCATTTCACCATTGAGTCTACTATCTCTGATCAATTGAAAGTAGATCAGAGCATTGCTCATAATGGCGTTTGTCTCACGGTGGTAAAACAATCGGGTGGTCGACATACCGTCACTGCCATATCGGAAACTTTGGAAAAATCCAACCTCGGTGATTTACGAGTCGGAGACCTAGTCAACCTTGAGAGGGCAATGATGGCCAATATGAGATTGGATGGCCACATGGTTCAAGGTCATGTCGATGACCGGGCACAATGCGTCTCTATACAGGAGCTGGATGGCAGTTGGTATTTTCAGTTTCGCTATCCGCAGGAAAAAACTCACCTGATTGTAGACAAGGGATCTATTTGCGTAAACGGAGTAAGTTTAACAGTCGTTTCGCCCGTAGAAGATTTATTTTCGGTAGCCATCATCCCTTATACCTTCGAACATACTAATTTTCAAAACTTTGAAGTTGGCCAAAGTGTCAATTTGGAATACGACATTATTGGTAAGTATTTTGCACGTTATGCAGCACTCTATATCGATCAACGGTAGATAGCCAAATCGAAGAAGCCACCGCTATGGAAAAATTACTTCATGAAATTCGACACTGTACCGTTTGCAAGCCCTATTTAAAGGATGGCGTGCGTCCGATCGTGGATGCCCACCCCAACAGCAAAATCGCCATCATTGGCCAGGCTCCCGGCAGTGTTGTGCACCGAACGGGTATTCCCTGGGACGATAAAAGTGGAGAACGGCTGCGATCTTGGATGGCGATCGATAAAACTACTTTTTACGATCCGCAGCAGTTGGCCATCATTCCAATGGGTTTTTG
>JANQRV010000150.1 GCA_028284395.1 Saprospiraceae bacterium | reverse complement strand
TAAACGTCCCAAACACCGTGGTAGGTCATGTAACTGTAGTCTTTCGTCCGTAGTCCAAAAATAGTGGGCGTCTGAACCGCATTCGGATCGATGAAATATTCATAGACAAATGCATCGCGCCAAGTAGCTTCCTTTTCACGGAGCAATGGCAGAAATGAACGTCCATGCATCGTGCCGGGTGTTGGAATGCCGGCGATGTCCAAAATCGTGGGCCCTAAATCGATATTGAGTATGAATTCAGAATTCACCGAAGCTTGTTTGATTTCTTTGGGCCAGTGAACAAAAGCCGGTACCCGGATGCTTTCTTCATACATTACTCTTTTGTCAATCAGGCCATGCTCCCCCATCATATAACCATTGTCGCTGAAATAAATGATTACCGTTTCTTCGAGTTGCCCCATTTCTTCCAGGGTACGGGTAATCTTGCCAACACTCTCATCTACTCCCAACATGCACTCGCTGTACAATTGAAAAAAGCGATTGAAACTTCCGTATTGTTGGATACTGTAATCCCGTTCGGCCCCATGCCAGCTTTTGCGCTGTTTTTTCAGCCAATCCGGTTTACCGCGATAGTTCTCCTCTGTATTCGCATAAGAATCGGGTAAAGAGATCTGCAGGTCTTCGTAGCGCCCGCGATGTCTGGGGGCCGGTGTAAAATTCTCGTGGATTGACTTATGGGATAAATAGAGCAGATAGGGTCGGTCCGACGCTTTGTTTCGCCGGATGAAATCGACTGCGAGCTCAGTTAGTACATCCGGAGTGTACCCCTCTTTAACGACCGATTCACCATTGATGTTCATCACGGGATTTTCGTAAGCCCCTTGTCCCTTAAAAGAAGCCCAGTAGTCGAAACCGGGCCGGGGCATGGCATTCTGTCCGCCCATATGCCATTTTCCCACAAACGCGGTTTGATAACCATGACTTTGCAATTCCTGGGGGAAAGTAACCGTCCCTTCTTTTATCGGGGTATCGTTGTCAATGACCTGGTGAGTATGAGCATACTGACCGGTTACGATGGAGGCGCGGCTGGGAGAACAAAGAGAAGTCGTTACATAAGCCCGATCGAAATACATGCTATTTCTGGCCAGGCGATCGATGTGGGGAGTTTCGATCCAGGGATGATCTAAAAAACTCAGAAAATCATAGCGTTGATCGTCAATCAGGACAAAGATGATATTGGGTCTTTCCTGCCCCCATGCCAAGATCGGCAAAACGATCAGGACGAGGCATAGCATTCTTCTCATATTGAAGTGTTTTTCGTTTTCACTCCAAGTTAAGAAATTTGAAGAGGTGAAACTAAATTAGACGGGATGCTGTTAGGCAGAACATGAAATGGATCATTCTTGACCTGGAGGCGACCTGCTGGAAGGATCGCCGCAAAAAACCCAACGAAATCATTGAAATTGGCGCACTTTGCGTGGATAACACGCGGGAAGTTTTGGAGGAATATCAGACCTTCGTTCAGCCACAGGTCCATCCCGTACTTTCGGATTTCTGCACCGAATTGACCAGCATCACCCAGGAAATGGTAGCGAATGCTCCCCCCTACCCCGATGCGCACCGGGCCTTTACCAGCTGGATCCGTGGATTTGAAGATGAATACGTTCTATGTTCGTGGGGATTTTATGATCGCAAACAGTTGGCCAGTGATTGTACGTTACATGGCCTTGACACCGAATGGCTGAATCGGCATATCAGTTTAAAACATCAGTATCCCCGCATTGCCGGCACGGACCGAAAGCAGGGCATCAAAGCCGTTCTGAAGCAGGAGCAACTCCCAATGGAGGGGACGCATCACAGAGGAATTGACGATGCCCGAAACATCAACAAGGTATTCTTGAAATATTTCGGGCAATGGCGTCTTGACTTTTAATTGCGCTATCGGCCCCGCCGCTTCAGGAACATCGAATCCCGGATCCACCCATCCGGCTGTAAGGGCACGGTTCCAATCCCATTTCTGAAATCGATCTTACCCGGGCGTAACGCCTCCGTATTTTTCAGCCCAGCTGCGCTCCGTAAACCATTGGCCAATGAACTTCTGGCCGAGGAGATATTCATTGAGATCCTTCCGAGTCGTTGGCTGGTATTCAATTTAATCTTCACTCCTTGGCTTGTTCTTGTCACCGTTGCCGGCACTGCCAATTGACCGGTCGGCACCTTGGAGGGCTTACTTCGAAGTAATTTCACTACCACATAACCGCCCCCTGACTTCTTTAGAAGCAAATAGGCTGGTCGCATGTATTCAGAGGTATTTCCGGGTACCGGGCTTGTGAATGACATTAGGAAAGTTCCCGCGAGAAAAAATGACATTAATAATAGTACTGCACGCATAGTATATGTAGGATTTATGATAAGAAACTCATTTACAAAAGTATCCATCAAGGCAGTCACTTTTCTCACCCATACGGGTGATTTCACCATCCATCGAAATTTCAATCATAAGTGTTGCTCCGCTCTTGCGGTACCCATTCTTTCACTATGCTACTCTCAAAAATTCTTCCAATTCCATTTCTCCTTTCTGTTTTCTTCTTAACTTCCGACCCTCACCTCAGATCCACACTTTCACCCCAATTAAAATAAGTGATCATCAAATAAAAATGCACGATGGAAATAACCGAAGTCTATTATCCGAAGTCTCGTGAAGATTGGCGCAATTGGCTAAAAACTCATCATCGTTCGAAAACGGAAATTTGGGTACAAAAATACCGCAAGGCCAGTGGTAAATATTCCATTCCCTATGATGATCTGGTGGAAGAATGCCTTTGTTTTGGTTGGATAGACGGGGTTATAAAAAAAAATTGCGAAGAAGGTAGCGTACAACGCATCACCCCGCGTCGGAAAAAGAGCTTTCTCTCAGAGCTCAATCGGCAGAGGGTTTGGAAACTGCAAAAAAAGAATCTGATTACCCCGGCGGGGTTGGCCGCCCTGGAAGGCAAAATTGGTTCACCGGATGACCCGCAGGAAATTCCGGATTGGGTGTACGATCAATTAAAAGAGGATCCTAAGGTCTGGGCAACCTTTCAAAATTTTTCTCCGTATTATCGGAGATTGAAGTTGGGTTGGATCATTGAATGCGGTAAGAGCAGGCGAGAGGAATCTCAAAAGCGTTTGAACTATCTGATCAAAATGACCGCACAAGGAAAAATGTACGGAAGCATTCCGATCAAAGACCGATAACCAACCATGAATAAAATCGTCGCTGCAAGCACCCTCATCCTTATCTCCATTGCAACCTACTGCCGTCAGCCGGACCTGCCAAGTGGAGTCGAGCTGGCCCAAGTACACTGCACCTCTTGTCATGCCCTTCCACAACCGGAAGAATTAAATAAAGACACCTGGAGAGACATCGTGTTACCTAGAATGGGGCAATTCGTCGGAATATACGATGACAGCGGGCAGCGTTCTGCTTTGATAGCAAATAGCACCAACCCCGAAAAGGTGCGAGCCGCCAATATTTATCCAGAAGAGCCTACCCTCCCACCGCCTTTCTCCTGACGGTAATGGGTTCTTTTTCTCCTACGGATGCACCCACTGGCTTCCTGCTGTACCTCCCTAAAAAAGAAGGTGCTGCTCCAGTCGTGTTGATCGATCAACTGCAGCGACCTGTACATACCTCGTTTGCTGATTTCGATGAGAACGGCTTGGACGACTTCGTCATCTGCGAATTTGCCAAGTGGACGGGCAACTTATCCTGGTGGCAGAACAAGGGTAAAGGAAGATTTGAAAGACGGTTGCTGACAGAGCAAACCGGTGCGATCAAAACCGCCGTGCGAGATTTTAACGAGGATGGCCGGACCGATATTCTAGCCCTCTTCGGGCAAGGAAATGAGGGTTTCTTTGTTTACCTCAACCAAGGAAACGGTCAATTTCAAGAACGGCAAATACTGCAATTCCCCGCTTCCTACGGCTCTAGCTATTTCGAATTGACGGACTTCAATGGCGATGGAAACGAAGACATCATTTACACCAACGGGGACAATGCTGACTATCCACCCATCTTAAAGCCTTATCACGGCATTCGGGTCTTTCTCAATGAAGGCAATCTCCACTTCAAAGAATCTTTATTCATTCCGTTACCGGGTGCGTATGCCGCCATGCCAAGGGATTACGACAAAGACGGAGATCTCGATTTTGCGGCCATCTCCTTCTTCCCTGACTTTGAGGAGACTCCCGCCAAGAGCTTTGCCTATTTTGAAAACACCGGAAATCTCACATTTAAAGCCTATACTTTTCCCGAAGTAAATAATGGTCGCTGGTTGGTCATGGACGCGGGTGACATGGACCAGGACGGAGATACCGACTTGATCTTGGGTGCACTGACCTTCGAAACGGTTCCGGATGTAGGTTTGGTAGACCGTTGGACCTCATTGGGTTTACCATTTGTGATCCTTCGCAACCAAACCATTGGCCGATAAGATGTCTTTTGGCAAATTCAATTGGAATGGATGATGGATTTGTTTGGATAGATTTTGTGGATTATTTTTAGGTATGAATGAATCGACCAGCTCTTTCTTCGAAGAAGCCATCCGCCAATTTGACATTGCAAATTCAGCCGATCCCAACCTGGAAGAATGGGAAGGCAAATCGTTTCCCAAAGAGTTATTGTATGCCCAACGGATGACGCAGCGTCTGGCACAATTTGCTCCCGAAGCATCCGAAGCACTACAGTTAGCCACCCGCTCCCAGCACATATGTCGCTGGGAGATCCCACGATCAGATTTCCCCATGGATCGAACAGGTTACAATCAATGGAGAACAAAGCTCCGGCGTTTTCACGCGGATAAGGCGGCCGGTATTCTAAAGAAGGTTGGATACCATTCCGACATCATAGAACGGGTGCGTTTCCTGGTCCTTAAAAGACAGCTCAAAAGAGATCAAGAAACCCAAACTCTCGAAGATGTAATCTGCCTGGTTTTTCTGGAATTTTACTTTGATGCCTTCGCGCTGAAGTATTCCGAGGAAAAACTCGTTGACATTCTCCGCAAAACTTGGGGTAAAATGTCGGATATGGGGCAGAAGGCTGCCCTTTTGCTGCCACTCTCAGATCGGGCCTTTGCATTGATTAACAAAGCACTTGCCAAGAATGGCAACCACTGAATCCCCGGCTAAAATATCTTCATCAATTACATCCTTTTATTTAAATTTGGCCTGGCAGCATAATAAAGCGACCGATGACGCGGCAAGAATTTGAAAAATTATACCTGCAACTATACCCTCAGCTTCTGGTGTATGGTCGGAATCTGACATCTGACGAGCAGTTAATCGAGGACGTCATCCAAGAGCTTTTCCTGAATTTTTGGGAGAAAAAGCCCAAGGCTCCTAATTTTCGGTCGCTTGATTCTTATTTGTTCATCTCCTTCCGTAATAACCTCATCCGAAAGATTAAAGCCAGTCGACGGAATCAGGACCTTGGCATCGAGAAATTAGCGGCAAACCCTACTGATCCTCCCATCTCGGATCTGACCAACGCTCGGGAAAAGCAATTGTCGCAATTGCTGCAAGAATTGGCACCTCGACAGCGTGAAGTGATCTTTCTTCGCTACTATAAGAACAAATCATATCAGGAGATTTCCGATCTCCTGGGTATAAGCTATCAAGTAGCGCGAAATTTCTCCTATCGCGCCATTCGTTTCCTGAAGAAAAAAATGAAGAACCTACACTCTTTGCTGCTTTTTTGAAAAATAAGCGACTTAGGAGGCTAAAAAGGTCTTTAGTTTTACCAAGCCCTGTTCAATAAATTTTGGGCGATGTCGTTTCAGGGTCAACACATAGTTCAAGAGATTTACATTCCTGGCCATCGAAAGAAGTTTGATTTGATCCTCCACTGGTCCATAGAGCTCACTCCTGCTCCGGTATCCATTCAATATTTTTTCCTTAATTAAAGCATAGCCGTACCGCTCGTCTTGTTCGTAGTAGAACAGCAAAATTGCCAGATCGTGCACCGGCAGCCCTAGAATAGCATCTTCAAAGTCGATGAGGGCTAATGCATCACCGTGAATTTTTAGATTCCACGGATTCAGATCTCCATGCAGCAATTGCGGCTTCCCACTGCCGTATATTTCAAGTAGTTTTTTGTCCAGATAGGGGATCGCGGCATCCATCAATGCTTTGAATTCCGAGTTCACTTGGGAACCATACTGCTTTTCTTGATAAACGGCTACTTCGTCCCGAAAGTAGAAGACCTGGTCCCATTTTTTAGGGGCTAAGTTTTCCGGAATGTCAATTTCTTTGGTAACCAGATGTAAGTCTGCTATTAGTTGCCCAAGTTGAAAAAAGCGCTCGGGGCTTTCATTATTCCTCAGATCCTCCCCCTCCAACCATTTGAACAAGACAATTCGGTATGATGTCGTCGATGCAACATCTTCGTAGATGGTAATGCTCCGTCCTTCCCGGTTTTTAACAATTTCAGCAACAGAAATGGCACTCCTCTCCCTAATTGATTCGAGTATCAGCACTTCGATAAAGTTATCATCCAAATTGCTGGCGTTATCATAAATTTTCAAAGCAAATTTGCGGTATCTGGAATCGGTTACTTTGAATACCATGGAGACTTCGCCCGCAAAATAAGACAGAGACGTGAAGTCTCCCTCGTAAAGGGTGAGCGCTGCTCTGGCAATGCCCTCCAAGTTTTCTTCTTTCATAGGGTAAAAATAACAATCCGCCTTGCTATCAAGATAGCAAGGCGGACCACCATTAGAAAAAAGAGTTTATGCTTGATCTAGCGTATTTTAACAAATCTCCGAGTCACGTACAAATCACTATCCCGGACAATCAATACATAAGTACCCGCCGGCAGTTCTTCAATGGAGATGGTATTGGCTGGCCGGGCAACACTTTTCACCATCGACCCCATCGCATCGATAATCCTTAATTCAGCGGTACTCAAATCAACATTTTCAGTGGATAGATAAAGACGCTCCATTACCGGATTGGGAACAATGGTCAGTTTCTGATCCGGTCGCAAATTATCCAAACTGGTGACCACCGAATTAACGTTCCAGGTAATATCGATGTCCGTTCCGCCGTCTTCAAAAGTTGAAGTCTCAGACTTGATATCCGGTTGGTGCTTTAATGCTACTCGGAAGGTTCCGCTACTCATAGCAACATTGGTTGTCCAGGTGGTAGAAAGTCCCACCGGCAACCCGTTATCATCCTGATCATTGTAATTGACTAGGTCTGTACTGTTATCAATATTGCCATCTCCGGTAGGATCACTGAAAATATCCCCCGTCCAGGCAAAGTAAAATTGATGTTCATCGTCCTCTTCCATAATCTCTTCGGTAATGTCTTCTCCCTCGATCGTATTTTCCAAGGTAATCGCCAAATTATAGATGGTATTTTGAGTCAGGTTGATGTCTTCTACCATCAGATCCATGGGGCCGGGACCATCCGGGTCGGAAGCAACAGCCACCACAGTTTCACTACCGTCCTCCGAAGTAAAGGTCAGCGTAACCCGGTCGATCACTTCCTCTTCATTCTCACATTCGGGAGCCGAAGCATCGTCCATCACGGTCATGTTCCAGCTAATGTCAATGTCCGTTCCGCCAACATCGAAACCTGAAGATGCACTCTTTTCGCCCGGCTGGTGTTTCAGCACCACGCGGAAGGATCCGCTGGCATCTCCATCTTCTGTGCAAGCAGTGGTCCAGTCGGTGCTCAAACCAAGGTCCAATCCATTGTCATCTTGATCATTGTAATTGATGGGATCCATGCGATCGTCGATGTTTCCGTCTCCGTCGGGATCTTCAAAGAGGTCCTCACCAAAACCAAACAAGAACAAGTGATCTTCATCTTCTTCCATGATCTCTTCGGTGATGTCTTCGCCCTCAATTGTATTTTCCAACTTGATCGACAATTCGTATTCCGTACTCTCCATCAAGGCAATGTCTCCCGCCATCAAATCCATGGGGCCGGGGCCATCAGGATCCGTAGCAACCGCGACAATCGCATCTCCTCCTTCG
>JANQRV010000131.1 GCA_028284395.1 Saprospiraceae bacterium | reverse complement strand
CAGATGAGGCATTGTCCCGTTTGACTGTCCAGTACGATGGTCTGCGGAGATTCTGGCAAATCCAGAGATATGTCCTGTCCATTTTGAAGTCGGATCTTCGTCTGGCCACCATGAGCGGTATGTACCACCAACACCCCTCCTCCAGCATAGACTATCTCCCCGTTTTCGGTGTACAAATGAGCGCCACTTTGCCGTGCAATTTCTCTCAACAAGGCTCCATCCGTAGGTGGGACGCCAATGTACCAGGAAGTGTGATCCACCAATTTCTTTCTGGCAAAGGCCGTACCCCCATTCTGGTATTTTCCCAAAACCTCCACTTCTTGATCCCGAACAACCCACAGGGGGTCGTATTTTCCCTTCGCTTTTTGATCCGGAATGTTGCCAAAAGACCGATCTATTCGAACGGTCGCGACACTATCCATAGTTACTTCTTTCAGCAGCATGCCGGTCACTTCTTCCACAAATTCCCGATCGTTCTTTTGTCCATTACTGTATCCGGGCGCATAAACCCACAGGACATGCCGACCGTTGTTAAGAACGTTTTGCCTTAGGAAGGTCTTATCCGAGTCTTCCAATAAAAAAGTATTGGCGAATACAATTAATCGATAATTCTTCAAATCAACTTTCGGCAAATCATCAAGGTGTATGGGCTCGAAGGAAACACCGGCATAATACATGGCAAGATTGGTCCAATTGACCACATGCTCGGTGATGGGACACTTTTCTTTCTGCTCACTCTTCAGGTATTTGATCACCTCCGTATCATAAACCAATAGGACATCGGATTCCGGTGCATAAGGCTCATTGATCAAACTATCCACCAGGTCTTTGATGCGACCGATGGGGCTCATATAAATGGGATTGTCCCAATATCCGCTGGTTCCCATTTGCTTATTGCGCTGATTGCGGGGATGCAAATTCATGGAAGCATTGCCGAAATCGTACAGCCACAAGCCCTGTCCTTTGGTAAAGGGGAACCACACATTCCGCTTTATCTGTGCGATGTTGGAGGTCGAAATAGCTTCAAAAGTCTTACGGTTGTCGTATTCGGAGATCCAGGGCCAGCTGCGCCGGGGTTGCTGATCATATTCATCGAGCCACAGTTTTTTGTTCAGGTAAATGCTGTGGATGAGGCTTCTCGATCGATAGGGCTCGCCATCTTCGTACCCATCTTCCGGGTAATAGGGCTGTGGTCCGCTGAGGTAATCAATGTATTCCGACTCCAGGATTTGGTGCAAAGCAAGATGTCCGCCAGAGGCCTGTCGGCCAAATACCGAAAAGAAGTACCCGTAAAAGGTGCCGACGATGACCGGGCGTGGCCAATTTTCTTTGACAACCCGGGCAAAATAAATGATGTCGTCCGCTACTACCTGGTGCTGAACGGTGAAATAGTCGATGACTTTGCGGTCCAACACCGGGTCTCTAAAAATACCGTCGTTTAATTTTTCTCGTTCTGCTTTGGTGGGGACCTTTGCGGTGGCGATCGTCGCACCAGGTGCCGACCAGGCTTGTTGCAAAACTCGATCTGTTTCGTATTGGTCGGTCAGCCAGCTGCGAAATCGGTCGGTCATATGGGGGCTTTGATCCACCGTAAAATTCATAAAGCCCCAGTAGTGCCACTCTCCGTAAACCCCACTGGCGACGTGTATGCCCGCTACTGCCCTTCCTTCTTCCGTCTGAGAAAAATCGCGGCAAAATTGCCCCAATTGGGCACCCGCACTTTCCAACCACGCCTGCGAAGCCAAACTAGCACGCTCGGGGTTGCGAGGATCTGCTTCCAAAATACGACTTAGGCCAATGGAAACATCCGGGCTGGCAGCGCCTTCCTCGTAGATGGGGTATTCTTCGGGATACTCTTCGACCCACCATTTCGGAGCATTTACGTGGAATCGAAAAAAAATGGATGCGTCCGGGCAAACTTCCAGAACCCCCCTAACTTGTTTTTGAGCAATGGAAAGGTCAAATTTTTGGGGTCCCAACCATATGTGGTCGAGGAAAATATCCACCTGAAAAAGGCGGACCCCATGCTGACAGAACTGTTCGATATTGTGTTGCGGCAGCTCTTCCCATGTCCATCTCCCCCCGGGAACATCAGGCAGCGCATAAAGCATGGGGGCTTCCGGTGTGTCATTCAGAAAAATGGTGGGCCGGGAATTGTACATTTTGACTTCTGCACTCACTAAAGGCCTACCCGGTAAAATAGGCGATTCATCCATTGTCGAAGAACAGCCGGAAAGACCTAGGCAGAAAAGGAGGGCGATTATCACTGCATTACCAGAACCATTGAAACACCAACAACAATCATTTTTGAAAGACATATCTAAAGATAATGCGATTCTTTAAATTTGGAATTTATCAGACGAACCCAGATAACTTTCTCCCGTTAAAATGGAAAGGGTTCTCGAATGAAAAGACCACAGCACCCAAGAATTCATATGGACCAGTTGGATCAACAACGCACACGAGACCTGGACCAACTAAGGATGGAATACAGGTTACTATCGGAAAAGGAAAAGCGATTACGGGTTATCCACGATTTTGCCATTGTCCTACTTCAACAACGGACGGTCGACGACATCGTTTGGAGCATCGCTCGACATGCCATCGCCAAATTGGGGTTTGTCGACTGTGTGATCTATCTTATGGATGAGGAACAGAACTTATTGGTTCAAAAAGCGGCGCACGGCCCGAAGAATCCGGAAAAACTGGACATCATGAACCCCATCACGATCCCATTGGGAAAGGGCATCGTAGGTACGGTCGCCGAAAAAGGCAAGCCGGAGATTATTGGAGATACCAGCCAAGATCCTCGCTACATATTAGATGATGTATTTCGATATTCAGAAATTGCCGTTCCCATAAAGGATGGGAACCGGGTAATCGGTGTCATTGACTCCGAACATCCGCAAAAACATTTCTTCACGGACGAACATCTCCACCTGCTGGAAACCATTGCCGCCATGGCTTCTTCCAAAATTTTGTACGCACGGACCGCCGAACAGTTGGTACGACACAAGGATGGACTCGAACAGGAGATCGAAGAAAAAACAACGGAGCTAAAGCAAATGATCTCTCACCTGCAGAAGTCCAACAGTGATCTCGAACGATTCATTTATGCCGCTTCTCACGACCTCGCCGAGCCACTCCGAACCATTTCCAATTTCCTGCAATTGATTAAACGTAGGGAAGAAAAACTATCCGAGGAGAGCACCGAATACATCAACTTTGCCGTCGATGGAGCCCACCGTATGAAGAAACTATTAGACGGCTTGCTCCTATATTCTAAAGTTGGCAAAAGGCACGATCATTTCGAGATGTTGAATCCGATAATGATTTCCCGTACCACTCAGTCTAATCTATCCCGCTTAATTGAAGAAAAACGGGCCTCGGTCCACTTTGGCAATATGCAACCCTTTCGCGGCAACGAAGCTGGTATCTTACAGCTATTCCAAAACCTGACTGCCAACGCCATTAAGTTTCACCACCCGGATCGGCGACCCACTGTTAGCGTTTTGCAAACTGAAGAAGAAAACCACTTTCGTTTCGAATTCCGGGACAACGGTATTGGGATGGAAGAGGTGTTTTTCGAAAAAGTCTTCCAACTGTTTGGTCGCCTACATACCATTAGGGATTACCAAGGGAGCGGACTCGGTCTTTCCATCTGCAAAAGTATTGTTGAGAACCACGGTGGAGAGATTTGGTTGGAATCTGAATTAGACCAAGGTACCTCGGTTTTTTTCACCATTAAGAAGTAGGCCTAAAACCTAAATACCAAGCGATGGCAAATATGGCCGTTAAACCAACCCAAAAGAAGACCATAGATAGTAAGGTAGTAGCTAGTGACAAAGAAATCCTTTCCCAGGGCGCCATCAGTCCTTTAAATGAACGGAAATAGAATATCAGAATGGCCAGGTATGGAATGGGATGGATCACGAACGCCGCATCCCCCATCAAAGGCAACAGGACAATCGTCGTTAGCGTGCTAATACCCAGGAGGTAAGCAGCGATCACTAAATGTCCGGCCAGCGAATACTTCCCCAGCAGTAAATGTGCCGTTACCGCCAGGAAAAAGGCGTAAAAAATCCAAAGGTAATACGTATAATAACCTGCGAAATATCCCAAATTGTAGGCAAAGTTAGTTTCTTTGTCAATACCTGAAGAGGAAGATACACCAGTTAAAATGAAGTACTTTTCAAGAAATATGATCAGACCAGCCCAAAGGGTAAGAAATACAAAGGGCTTCATCAATCCCTCCCGGTTACCCCGTAAGTAGTTATTGATAACGACGTGAGGACGTATTGCCAATTGTCTGATGGTATTGAATAGATTCTGGTCCAAATCACTCAAAGAGAAAACAGCATCTTGCAAGGCCTCTGCTGTCGTTCCCTTCTCAAAGTGGGCTGGCTTACCACAATTAGAACAGTAATTACCCTCAAAGTGGGTTCCGCAGTTTTGACATTCCATCGGGAATTGGATTTTGCCGGGTAGATTCTCTGATCCGATAAAATAGTGAATCTAGGGAAAATTTGATAAATGTTTCTGGTTTGAATTGTTCGGAGTTCGAATTGTCAATAGTTATTCGTTGACAAAGCACAATAAGTTAAGAAAATGTTAAGAAGAACCATTGTGGGGACATTTATCAGGCCCCAAACTACAGTAAGATGTCTACAGCAACTTAATTCAGCAAGAGACAGAAGCAAATGAAAACTAAAAATCAATAACGGCCGCTACTGCAATACCCAAAAAACATTTTATAAAAGATTATCCCCTTAGCACGGCCCCATAAACCATTCGAAAACAACGAGAGAAAGCCTGGATGAAAGTCCGGGCTTTCTGGGTTTTATGATTAGCGAAATCGAGATAAGGACTGCTGTACATCCGAATTAGCAAGTTCATCGACAATTTTCCCATGCAGTTCGGTCGTCAGAGGATACCGCACCATCAAAAGGATGATGGCCATTGCCGCAAACCCCATTACCAGCGTCGTGACACTATGAATTCCATCAATCGTCATCATCGTTTGCGCACTGTTGGGTACATACCCCAACCATTGTAACACAAGTCCGAGAATGAAAGACCCGATTCCCAAACCCATCTTTAAAAAGAACAGTCCCAAACCAAACAGCACTGCCTCTCTTCGAACGCCACTCTTCCATTCGCCATATTCGACCGTATCCGGCAACATAGCCCAAAAAGAGAAGCCCATGCAACCAATACCACTTCCGATCAGTGCCATATGTAGAAATACCCACTCCAATCGGGGAATCAATGGGTTGATGAAAAATGTGAAACTGGCTAAAACCGTCAGGAAACATCCCATCAACAATGTATTGCGTTTACCCACTTTGCCGTTCAGCCACAACCAGAGTGGCAGGGTGATCATCAGCGTTAGGAATAGGTAAAGCATTCCGGTTCCCAATGCACTTTCCCGGTTTAAATTATATTTGAAATAATAAGTCAAGGACTGGTAAAACATCACCACCCCAGCCATTCCAAAAAGAACAAAGGCACACAATCTCAGGAAGGGCGAATTTTGTCGCAACATTCGCCCAATATTGGAAAAGGTAATTTTCTTGCTTTGTGCAGCATTCGGTAATTCGAAGGTAGTCCAAAAAGTAATAGCAAATAGCATGGCGGCTACTACGGAAAAGACCATACCCACGTAAAAGTATCCATTGTTGGTCGCCGTCCACCCCATCCTCCCCATAAGTGCACCGGTAAAGTAAGAAACCGACAGAGCGCCGGCATAGCCTAAAAACATTCGGTAGGCAGCCAAGCGACTTCGCTCGTAAGAATCGATCGTCATTTCGCTGGAAAGAGAAGAATAGGGGATATTGCCCATCGTGAAAAAAGTGCGAAACAAGATCTGCAGACCAGCTACCCAGATGATCAAGGAAGACCCGGAAAGACCCGGATCATAAAAAAGAAACAGGTAACTCAACCCAAGGGGGATTGCCGCGATCAGAAGAAAGGGGCGGTAACGTCCCCAGCGACTGTGAAACCGGCCAGCCAAATATCCCATCAGCGGGTCGGAGATTGCATCCCAAACGGTTGCAACCAGGAAAATAGAACCGGCAATCGCCGCCTCAATTCCCAAAATATCGGTGTAAAAGAACAAAAGGAATAGAGTCGCCCCCTGAAAGAAAAGATTAAAAGCAAAATCTCCAAGTCCAAAGCCAATGTAATTGGAAATCTTCAATTGTTTAGATAGCTTCATGCTTTCAAAAATAAGTAAGCCACAATTTACAACTATATGAAAATTGCAATAGGAACCGATCATGCCGGTTTTGAATACAAGGAGAAAATCAAGATCTTATTAGCTGAAATGGGGCATGAGGTCAAAGATTTTGGCACTTACACGAACGATTCGTGTGATTATCCGGACTTCATTTATCCGGTAGCCCGCGCAGTGGCAGCCGGGGAGTATGAAAGGGGAATTGTTTTGGGTGGTTCCGGAAATGGAGAGGCCATCACCGCTAACCGGATCAAAGGGATCAGATGTACGATCACCTGGGACATCAAATCGGCAGAACTGGGCCGCCAACACAACGATTCCAATGTTCTTTCGATTGGTCAGCGAATGATTTCCGAAGAGCAATTGCCCGCCATCCTGAAGACCTGGTTAGAAACTCCGTTTGATGGAGGCCGTCACTTGAGAAGAATCCGGAAGATAGATGATCTATTTGAGGCTATTTAAATTCTGAAGACCGAATTTAAACAACCTCTTAGGCCAAAAAAAATTGGAGCTCCTCAGTAACTGCAAAAACTGAGGTAGCCCCAAAATAATTATCACAAAGCCCTAAATTGAAACTTTATCGTAGTCTACATCTTAATGGCATAAATTAAAGATTCATCGGTCCCGGCGAACTGCCCTTCGATCATTACTCCTCCTTTCTTATCGAGCAAGGCATCAGACAACTGATCTGTATGACTTACCTGGATACCATCCACCTGGGTAATGATGAAGCCTTCT
>JANQRV010000121.1 GCA_028284395.1 Saprospiraceae bacterium | reverse complement strand
CCAAAGCCAAAGACTGCTCAAAGTGAGCCTGCTAAAAAAGAGAAACCAGAGCCTTTTGTCATTGACCGCCTCCAGTTTAAAAGGGATTACGCTGGATATTTGGACAATCGGCGTACGCATCTGTATGTTCAGGCTGTTGGCGATACGAGTTTGACGCAAATTACTTCCGGGGATTTTGACGACTCGCAGCCTGCTTGGAGCCCGGATGGTCAATCGGTCGCTTTTGTTAGCAATCGCTCTGCAAACCCCGATGGCAATAGCAACAACGATATCTGGATTGTTGCTGCCGATAATCCGGATAAAGGTAAAACCCTTTTGCAGCTGACTTCTAATCCCGGATCTGATTACGCGCCAACCTGGAGTCCGGATGGCAAATCAATTGCCTATGTTACAGTCACCGAACCCGAAATCATCTGGTATGCAGGCAACTACCTTGCGGTTCATGAAGTTGGAAAGAAAGAACCTTTATATCTAACACAAAATCTCGACCGAAATGTTTCCAGGCCTCGGTATTCGCCGGATGGAAAAGCAATATTCTTTATTCTGGAAGACAGTGGTGAACGGGCTTTGGCGAAAATTGACTTAGCAAGCCGAAAAATCAGCAGGCCGATTGGAGGAAATCGAAGCGTACGCTTTTTTCATCAGAATGGTATGGGGCAGACGGTAGCACTAATCAGCGAACCACATGTTCCACCAGCTGTTTTTTCATTGGATGCTTCCGGGTTAAAAGCCCTCAGCAATGAGAATGACGAGATTTTGGGGGAGTTGAATTTAGCCGAGGTGCGCAACATTCATTTTAATAGTAAGGACGGTACCGAGATTGAAGGCTTTCTTTTTTTACCTCCGGGCTACGATGCCAAATTTAAGTATCCGACCCTATTGAGAATTCATGGAGGGCCAGTATCCCAGTACGATTTTAGTTTCAATTATGAAGCGCAACTGTTTGCTGCCCACGGATATGTAGTAGTCATCACTAATCCAAGAGGTTCGTCGGGCTACGGGCAGGAATTTTCTAAGGCCATCTGGGCAGATTGGGGTAACAAAGATTTTGAGGATGTCATGGCCGGCATTGACTTTGTCATTGCTGAAGGAATAGCGGACCCCAATCGACTGGGGGTCGGTGGCTGGTCTTATGGGGGCATCTTGACGAACTACGTTATTACGAAAACCGATCGATTCAAAGGGGCCATATCAGGAGCTAGCGAGGTGTTGTACCGTTCCAATTATGGGCACGATCATTATCAATCTCAATGGGAAGCAGAATTGGGACTACCTTGGCAGAACGCCGAGTCGTGGGAGCGCATATCTCCCTTTAATGATGTCGAAAAAATTGTGACACCCACCCTTGTAATGGGAGGTGCAATCGATTGGAATGTACCGATCCTGAACTCGGAGCAACTTTATCAAGCCTTGAAAAGATTGGGTAGGACTACGCAGTTGATCGTATATCCGGGGGAGCACCACGGAATTCGTAGACCTAGTTTTCAAAAGGATCGTTATGAAAGATATCTAAATTGGTACGACCGCTTTGTAAAATCGGAGTGAGTTCTTTCTCGATTAATTGATAAAGATCCTGTTGATTTGCTGTTCGCCGTCTTCCATTTTAACGCTTTTCCAGCCGGAATCATCCTCAAAAGATTTCCAAACTCTTAATTCCTTGCTGTAACGATATTCGAAGTCTTTTTGATAGAAGATTTGCTCGCCATTAATTTCCAGGATTTCAGTAATCTCATTGTAGTGAAATTTAACGGTGCTGTAATCCGTCTTTGCCACTTTGGCCATTTCCGAGTAACGATCGTTAAGTTCGAGCAACAGGTCGTTGCTTTCCCATTCCAGGGCTTCAGCAGGTAGACCTATTTTCTGGGCTTCACGACAGGTAATGGGGTATCCATGGTCGGGGTAGCGAGAATTGAGGTGTTCGCTAATCGCCTTGGCTTTGGCCTCGTCCTTAAAATGGTAGGAGAGGATCTCGGTTGCCAACTTCACCGACAGGGAATTGGCACGATCAACTGCTCCAATGGCTAGTGGATGGATGTATTTATATAATTTGCTGTATGCATTGCCATCTTTCTTCTCTTTATTGGCGTCCCAAAGCTTGACGGCTCGCTCCAATTCATCGTGGTTAATAGCAGTAGTGTGGTCATCTACATCATTGGGCCCTAATTCGTGCCAGGTAAAGGTATCGATAGCAGTCAGAAAACCCAATGGTCCTATTTTGAGACGGTCGGCACCGAGGGCAAGCATGGTTGCGGCCGAGGCGCATTCCAGTGGAATCAGCACCGTGACCTTTTTGTAAAGTTCGCGGAACAGGTGAATTGCTCGAAGAGAAGTAAGACCAGACCCACCATTGCTTTTCATAAAAATGTAAAGATGATCAGACCGAACACGACCTTTGAGGAGTCGATACAGAATATTGATGTGGTCTTGCGAAATAATTGTTCTTTGTGAAACCCAGTAAGAAATACAATCCCCATTGTAGAATTTTTCAAGCTTACTGATAATTTCTTGGCTATCCTCGAATAATATCGGGGAGCGCTTCACCTCCTTTTTTTTCTTTTTCTTGAAAAATCTGTCTTGGATGGGGCTCATAAAGGTTTACTTATCATCTCCAAAAAAAGCGAGTATTCTATCCGCTAGTTCCAAACCAATATTCGACTGAGCCTCCAACGTGGAAGCGCCAATGTGTGGAGATAAACTGATTTTTGAATGTTTCAGTATTTCAATCTTTGGTGTAGGTTCATTTTCGAAAACATCGATGCCGGCACCGCCGATTTGTCCGGAGTTTAAACCTTCGAGCAGGGCTTCTTCATCAATCGCTCCGCCGCGGGCGGTATTGATCAAAAATACCCCTGGTTTCATCATGGCAATCTCATCGGTAGATATGAGGGGTTTACCACCGGAAAAAGGAACGTGAAGTGTAATGAAATCAGCATTTCTCAAAACCTCCTCCCATTCATGAGTGTCCACGGTAACGGACAAACGCACATCATTCCTATTGTAAAGGTTGAGATGAATATCAGCTTTGTCGATCATCAGGTCTACCGGCATGACATTCATACCCATTGCCAAGCCAATGCGAGCTACCTCTTGGCCAATTCTTCCAAATCCAATAACTCCCAGAGTTTTTCCTCGCAATTGAATGCCAGAAGAAAACTGCTTTTTCAGTCCCTTGAAGGCAGTATTACCTTCAACCGGCATTTGGCGATTGGCCACCTGCAGGAAACGAGCCAAGTTGAACATATGACCGAAAGCTAGCTCGGCTACCGACTGGGAAGAGGCGGCTGGCGTATTCATGACGGGGATTCCCTTTTCCTTGGCGTGATCGATGTCAATATTATCCAGGCCGACACCCGCTCGGCAGATCAATTTTAATTTTGGACAATTGTCGATTAGTGCTTTGGTGATTTTGGTTGCACTCCGAACAATGACCACATCGTACTCAGGGAGTTTTTCCATTAGTTGATCTTGTGGTATCTTTTCCGTGTCAACTTGATAACCGGCTTCATTAAGAAGAGTCTTGCAATCTGCGTGAACGCCATCGTTCGCCAAGATCTTTATCATTGTCTGTGATTGTTAGGATGAATTAAAAAGGTTTCACCAAGGTTAGCTTCTAGAGTACAAATAAAGGGATTTTTATCAATCTAACTGGTCAAACTTCTATTCATTTTTAATTTATCTATCTGGATTGAAGAAGAGGAGGTTAGGCTTAATTCAAACGTGCTTGTTCGATGTCCAAAGAATTTTCGGCTAATGCCAGGTTGAGTGGAATATTTGGTGGAGAGAAACAGAAATCTAAAAATTTTGAAAGGCGATTGTGGTTGGTGTATTCGATGTGAGAAAAGAGGCGGCCGGTTGCCCGAAACGGACAACCGGTCAGTATGATTTGTCTTATTTTATTCTTTGTTGTAAGAAACAGTGTGTACCGGAAAACTTGCCTTTGAGTAGTGGTTGTATCCCTGATCACTTACAACCGGCATTTGGAAGCGCGACATGAAACTGGATAAGAAAGCTCTAAACTCATCCGAGTTGACATTTCTCGATTCCGGGCGGAGGAAGTAACCAATATTCTTGATGGTGCCATCTCCTTCGCAAAATACCTGGAATAAAACCTTTACCCCCTTGATGTCGTATTCAATTTGCAAGGCATATTGCTCAAGCGCTTCGGAGAATTTGAGCCAGCTTTCAAAAGCCAGACTGAAATCGTTTTCGCAGGCGGCAAGCATGGTTTGGGGGTACATTTCGATTAGCTTGTCTTTCATTTTTTCATTGGCATCATCCCCCAGAGCGAACACACGACTTGTTTGGGCTAAAAGGGAAGCAGATGACATGGCAATGAATAGAAGAAATGGTAATACTCTTCTCATAGATGGAATTTTTAATTGGATTGTTATGTAATCTTCAAATTAGAATCTTTATCGAAAAATAGCCGTTAATTGTCTATTATATTTTCAATTGCTGCTTCAAGTGAGTACTTTTGCCAGCATTATGGTAATAGATATTATACTCGTAATTTTCGCAGGATACGGATTCTATCTTGGCTTCTCAAGGGGGATCATCAAAACCGTTTTTACGGTCCTTTCCTATGCATTTGGACTCATGGCTGCTTTCAAATTCGCACCAGCCATGACCAATTTCTTAGAAACGACTTTTAAGAACGATAATCCTTTAATGTTTATTGCCGGCTTTTTATTGTCCTTTGTACTCACTATGATCTTCATCCGAATGATCGCAAAGGGTATCGAAGGCCTGCTCGAAACGGCAAATGTGAATTTCATCAACCAAGCTGCTGGTGGTGTATTGCTAGGCGCAGTCATGATCCTGGTCTATAGTATGGTCCTCTGGTTTGGTGATCGTTCTCACATCATCGACGAAGATACTAAGGAAAGTTCAATGACCTACGCTTATCTGCAGACCTTTCCGGAACAGGTATGGGCGGTCGGCAAAATGCTGCAACCCACCTTTGAAGAATTTTGGGATGCTTCGGTTGATTTTATGGACAAACTTGAACGCAGCGTCGAACGTGATGAAACGACCGATACTCGGGTCTACGATATCGACGACGATCGTTAAAGATTATGTTCAGAATGCCAAAGCGGAGTCCTGCGGTCCCGAAGACACATTGGCCTCCAGCCTTCTTTATCTCCTTCTAATGTTGTGGTGCTTATTGTCAAGGGATTCCAATACACATTCCCATAAGTACTCGTAAGGAACAATTTCCACCTCAGGGTTTATACCCATTGGTCCGGTTTTATGTTCCAATAATTTTTTTTGATATTCCTGGGTCTTTCTAACCACCGCAGCCTTGTGAAAGCTGTTGGCCGGAAGCTGAATAAGCATTTTAATAAAACAATTGCTGCGAAAGGTGTCATCCTTTCGGAGATAGCGGTGGGCGTACATTTTGATGGATTCTACTCGGTCTATGATTTCGGCGTACTTCTTCTGATATAACAGTATTAATATATGAAGAATTAAAATGGGGATATTGGAACCTCGTTTATCCTGTGAATAAATTGGGACGCTATTGAGGAATTTCCCGACTCTAAACCTTTCTGCTTGTAATTGCAAATCAATTTTTTCTAATAGTGTGAAATAGTGTATGTAGGCCTTGAAAATTTGCCAATGTTCTGATATGTTACCGTAAACTTTATTGAAATTTGACTGAGATTCTACCCTCTCAAAGATTTTATATGCCAATATAAAGTCTTTCGAATGGAAGGCTGAGATTATTGCAAAATGAAGAGTTGCAAACCAGTTTCTAGTTCCTTCTTCTGTCATTTTTAGGCATTGTTCAGCAACTAGTTGAATTTGGTGGTGCTCCGCAAGGTGAACTAGACTAGTGAGGATTTTGAAGTTAAATGAAAATCTAAGATTAGGACTAGATATTCTTGTTCTTTTTTGGAAATAGTTTAGTGCTTCTCTACAGACTTTTATCGTTTGTTTATGATCATTAGTCAGTTCGTATCTAAGTCGGCTAAGTTGAAAGAAATACATCTTAAATGTAAAGGATCCATGTTTTTTATCAATCCTTTTAAGGTTATTCAAAAATGTTTTTGCTCTTTCTGCCAAATGTACGTTTTGGGCAGTTGATTTGGCTAATTCCAATCTGATTTCGGATAAGTATTCTTCAGCTAGTATTTCGGCGGATTGGGTTTCCTGAAAACTCGCCAAAAGAGATTTGTATTTCTGATATTTTAGTTTGTTGCCGGTTGTCCCACCATAGTGTTTTTTTAAAGTTCTTGACAAATATATTATTGTGTCGGTAATTTCATATTTTATGGCTTGTTTGAGTGTTTTTTCAGCAAGTTTAATAGCAGTTTTTCTTTGAGATCTACCAATTAAGATCTTTACAGCATTTTCATTCCTTATGCAATTATAGTACGCTTTCTGGAAAGGAGAAAAATTGTTATTCTTCTGATCAATGAAAAATATTGTATTAATTAGCCGTTTTATTAGACGACTCTTGAGATTTGAAAAGTAGATCTTTTGTTTCTTGATGTCATGAGTTGGGAAGAAGTGTTTTGCGGCTTCTGCTGAGTCCTTAAATTTCCGTTCAGTCAAATAAGTATATAACCTCTGACACTGATTACCTTCTTTAGATTGATCATACTCAATAATATCTATTCTCCTGATCTTTTGTCTGTTGACTATTTCAATTAAAGCATATAATTCTTCCATGTTTTATGAATACTTAAATTATTCACAGTTCTAATATATTGATTTGTAGTTTATTATGTAATTTTTTTCTTCTTTTTTTTAAAAAATTGGTAATTTTTTTTAGGTCAACTAGTTATTTTCCTACTGGTTTTATCGTAATATTTTTATCCCGTCGAATACTGAAAGAAGTTTATAACTGTAACTAACTTAAATATCTCTGACTATGAAAAATCCAGATTATTGGATCAGACATGATCAAGCAAAGACGCGCGGTCAACTAGCGCAAGAATATGGGATTAGCCGCAAAACTTTTTATAATTGGTTGAAAGAGAGTGGGATATGCCTATCGGACCGTAAATTGATTACTCCTAAGGAACAGGAGATAATTTACGAAATCTTTGGCCAGCCAAAGAAAATTCAACGCAAGTGGTAATTAGCTCAAGGAAGTGCTATCCACGGTAATGTTTGTTTTGCAGAGACTCTAGGATGCAGTCCCAAAGATATTCATACGGGACTATTTCTACTTCGGGGTTACTTACGGTGAGATCAGAAGATGAGTTGAGTAAGAGCTGTTGAAACCTACTTGCTTTGCGAATAACCGCTGCTTTATGGAAACTGCAAGCTGGTAGCTGAATTAACATTTTGATAAAACAATCACTTCTAAATTCACTCCCTTTTCTCAAATAGCGATGGGCATACATCTTTATTGATTCGACTCGATCAATGATTTCACCATACTTCCTTTGTTGTAGAAGAAAAAGTATTTGCAGTATCAAAATGGTGATATTGGAACCTCTTTTATCTTTCGAATATATTGGAACATCATTAAGAAACTTGTTTATTCTGAACTTTATTGATTTTTCGTTAACAGTCAAAGGAATTTTTCCAATCTCTAGGAAATACTTGATAAAACCTTCATATAGGTACCACTGTTCAGTATGGTTTTGATACAATTTTTTAAAACCATTATGACCTAATGCCTTCTTGACTATATCATAAGCCAATCCAAATTCAAAAAGTTGAAAAGCTGAAATTAGGTAATATTGTAAGGCTACATACCAATTTAAGGATCCTTCCGGAACTAACTTAAGGTATGATTCTGCAACATCCTTTGCACTGTCAAATTCTTTCAATCGAACATGGCATGCCAAGATCCTGAGCAAATAGGCAATTCTAATGTTAGGAGTTGCAATGTGTTTCTTTCTGTGAAAGTAGTCCAGAGCTTCTTTGTAGACAATGATTGCGTTAGGAAAATCGTCTGCGATCTCAAATGCTAATGCATGGACCATAAATGAATAAAGCTTCAATCGATAAGAATCAAAGCCCTCTGTGGCGACCGAAAGATTGGCAGAATATTCCTTAGCTTTAATCGCGACGTCTTTTTTACTTTCTCTAGATTTGACACAATATAGCATGATATCTGAGTAAAAACCTTCGGCAAGTGTTTCTGCTTTTTGTAGCTCTAGGTAATGATCCACAAGTTCCGAGTAATCCGTATACTTTCGTTTATTTCCAACTATACCACCATAATGTCTTTTAAGGTTCCTTACCAAATAAAGTACCGTGTCCGTTAATTCGAACTTAATTGCTTTTTTGAGAATTCTCTCAGATAACTTTATTGCTGGCTGCCTCAATGATTGAGCTATCAAGATCTTAATAGCAGATTCAATCCGTACAGAACTGTAATAAGCTTTTTGATACTCTGTGAAATTCGATTGGTTGACATCAATGAAAAAGATTGTGTTGATTAATCGATCCTTTAATTTGTTTTTGACTCGATTAAAGTAAAAATTCTTTCTTTCGAACTGACCATAGAGAATGTCCATTGCCTCTTGTTCATTATCTACTTTGCCAGAAGCAATCAGATTGTAGAGTTGAGCTGCTTTGGATGCTGACTTCTCATCAATACCAATGATTTCTATCTGTTTTATCTTATTTCTATTAACGAGAGAGATAAGGGATTTTAACTCCTCCATCAGTATGTTTTTATGGATTTGTGTCTTTTTGTAAGGTCTTATTAATTTGATTATCAGTACTAAAAATCCTCATTTTGTCAAAAAAAAGAAAGAACTAACCTGTTTTTTTGATTGGCAAAAGTTATTTAGTCCCACTCTTTTTTCTCATAGTTTTAATCCAATAAATTAAATATTTAAAACTATGAAAAATATCAATTTACTTTCAAATCAATTGTTCAATAATTTTTTTGGTTCAATCCTTTCAACAACTACAAGAAAATATAGTGTAGGTAGGATTATTGGAGGAGACATTGAAGGTATTTAATGTTTGAAGTTTAAAAAATTGATTATAAGTTATTTATACTTATTTTATTTCAGAAAATAGGCAATTGTGTCATGTTGTTATGGTTCGAAAATGTGATGGTTTTGTTAAGTCAGGGCACTTATCTTTACCCCATCTTTTCAGAAACCTGTAAAGTGCTAAGCATTCAGGCGCCATAACTATTCAACCGGGTTATGAATTTCTATGATGGCGCCTGATCTTGTTGTGTTATTTACTTGATGTTCAAGTGGATATATTTCTTTCGTATTGGTTTTCCTTCAAAACTGATATGTATTATTTCTTGCCAACTGTAATGGCTTTCGAGCTATTCACGTCTTATCTTTATACCATCTTTTCAAAAGAAACCTGTAAAGTGCTAAGCATTCAGGCACCATCTAAGCATTTCAACCGGATGTTTCATTCCTCCTTAGTGGTGCCTGATCTTTTTTCTTTCCTGTGGAGAAATGATCTACGAAAATTAATCCTTTAATAGTATAGAGAGAATAGTAGGAAACTCAAACACTGTTTGTTCTAGTGTTTGCTGCGGGAGGTACTATTACAATTGTCTGGTTGCGTGTTATACCAAATTAACATGAAAACCAGTCAATTTGGTATGATGCTGACGGCAATAATGACTCTGACATGGGGGCATTATTTTACATCAGTACTGGAGCTTGCCTTAATGCTTACAAATATAAGTAAAAAGCGTTAAAGAAACACGTATGTATTTCCCCCGCAGAATGGCCACCGTATTGTCTGCAGAGCTTGACACAATGAATATGGAGTATTTCAGGATAGGAGAAAAAGAAGAAAGTTTTTGGGATAACGTTAGTTGGAGAAAGTAAAACAGCCCCTCCCTTATTGTAAAAATAGTAGTAATTAAACTAGTGAGTGTTAAAGTAGGGGCTGCAATTTAATTTAACGCCTATATCATCAAACTGAAAGAAATACGATTGAAGGAAGGAAAATGCTGCCTAATGGCATTATTTTTTTTTGTAATTCGCCACAACTGACTTTAATTCAGTTATATATTTTTGTTTCTTATTTGTTCTGCGGTGCTGATTAGTATGGGTAAAAAAGCGATGACCTTCTAGAAATTTTACTTGAAGACGGTTCCATGCTTCTTCGTCATCTACCACTCGGTAAGCCTTAAACTCCTCAAAAAGTGTTTGGCCGATGGTGTAAAAATCATCTCTGCCAAGATAGTCCAGATCTGCATCACAAATGATTTCTTCCAGATGATTTCGGGGACTTTGTGGAATTTTGGTAGCCATGATCATGCCACAGATGATCTGTATTTCCTCAGAGGTATAGCCATAATTCGGTAATGTTGATTTGGCAATGTTGCATCCTAGTACTTCGTGATCCAAGTTGTTGATGGTAAAGCCGGAATCGTGATAAAGTGCTGCCGTTTTGAGGAGCATGGCTTCGTAGGGACTCACTTTTTCGAAATAGCAAAGTTCTTCGGTTGTATAGAGGACATCAAGGGTATGATGAAGACCGTGATAGGTCAGTTTGTCCGAAAGTTCTTGTTCTAATTTGTCGATGACAAATGCCTTAACAGCGTGAAAATTCATTAAACTTAGGTTATAGTTTTCTCATGATAAATTGAGGATAGCTGAAAAAGTTAGAATTTCCCTAAAGTCGTTAACTAGGCATTTGGACAGTGAGGTTTGGATGCATAACGGCTATCCGCAGTAATTTATTGTATGGTTTATTCGTCTAAAAGGATCACACCAGAGGCCAAAAATTTGAGTTCTTCCTTCGGCTCATTGATGGCTTCAATTTCAGCTTTTGATTTTCCCGCATCTTCGGCATAGTGGCGAAGTTCGTCAACTGAAGTTGTTTCCCTGAAAGCATAGCCATCAATGATGACCTCCTTTCCGCCAATATCCTTAGGAACAAAAAATCCATAGTCTTTAAAACGAACCATCATTGGGGCTTGCCCCGGTTCATTAGAGACGATGTTCATCCAACATCCTTTTGCCTGACATACATCTTCCACTTTACCCTTTACCTTTACGGCCAGAGAGTCCGTGCCGTGCATCGTCTGAAGCAATTGATCGAATGGTAGCGCATCGTCTGCCGAAATTTTTGCACCAAAATAGGAGAGCTTGGATTCAGGCTCGGTTTCGGAAGCTGTTGGTTCGGTTTCAGTCGAATGCTGTTGTGTAGAATTGCACCCAAAAATGAAGCAAACAGACAATAAAAACAGTAGATTCCGGAACTTGGTCATCATCGTCAACATTTATTAAAAAGTTAAGAACATTGAATATTTTGTCAAAAAGGAATCCCGCAAGTTATTATTTACTTAAATAATTTGCAAGATGCAATAAGCGGAGTGGAAAACTGTTTTGGTAGTAATCTCGACTAAATTCCAATAACTAAATTTGCATTTCTATAAGTTCAACCTCTACCTAGATACGGACCAATACACAATTATCTTCTAAAACCATTAAATCGAACAACATGAAGGGCTATTATTGCCTGGTTGTTTTTGCTTGGTTTTTTGGCGCACTAAATGGTCAAGAAAACTGCATCAAGGGCAACTGTTACAATGGCTTTGGCACTTGTATTGTAAAAAATGTAGGGGAGTACACCGGAAATTTTTCGGCTGGTAAAATTCACGGGAAAGGCGTCTTAAGTTATTACAATGGTGATAAATATCTGGGACACTGGTCAAATGGTCTTCGTCACGGAAAGGGTAAAATGGCGTATTCCAGTGGCAATGTCTATTTGGGGAGTTTCAAGGAGGATCAATTTCACGGCCAAGGTACCTTTACTTTTACCAATGGTACACAATATGATGGGGCCTTTGAACAAGGCTTTTATCACGGTCAAGGCAGAATGTTATTTCCGGATGGATCTGTTTACGACGGCTCCTGGATTAGAAACCGCAGGGAAGGACAGGGGAAACTCACGTTTCCAGATGGAATGTCGATCTCGGGTCGCTGGCGTTCCGGTAAATATCAGATGGACTTACCAAATCTTACTTTTGCGAAGAATGCCAGCCAATTGCGCAATTGTAATGAGGTACACTGCAATCTAGGGGAGGGAAAGTACACTTTTTCTGATGGCTCCAAGTATTACGGGCAGTTTGTAGCGGGTCAACCCAGTGGATTGGGCACGGCCATTTACTCGGATGGGAACCGATACGATGGCCGCTGGCGTAAAGGGTTGCCGGAAGGGCAGGGGGTGCTCGAATACGAGAGTGGGGCTATCCTTGGGGCGGTTTGGAAAGAAGGAGTTCCCATCTATAAGATTTTTGCCGAAGGCGATGTTAGCAGCGCAGCAGATTATTGCCGTGCCCGGCGGGTATCGACGGTTAAGTCAGATAGGATGGATACCGACCAACGTGTGAAAATATGGGCAGTTGTGATTGGCGCAGCAGATTATGTCCATATGCCGCTGCTAAAGTATACCGATGATGATGCTTACCAACTTTATGCCTTTCTGAAGAGCCCGGAAGGAGGAGCATTACCGGACGAACAGTTGCGTCTTCTGGTGGACGAACAGGCAACCATCCACAACATTAACCAGGCCGTTAATTCCGTGTTCATGCGGGCGGATGAAAATGACGTCGTCCTATTTTATTTTTCCGGCCATGGCGTACAGGGGGCATTTTTGCCCATCGACTTTGATGGCATAAACAATCAACTAAAACACGCTGCCCTGAAAGACATGATCGAGCGGAGCAAAGCTAAACATAAGATCATTATTGCGGATGCCTGCCACTCGGGTAGTCTATTTGCATTTGATGCATCACCTACTAGCGCGGTCATCCGCAAATTCTACGATGCCTTTGAAGCCACGGAGCGCGGAACTGCCGTATTGATGTCATCCAAAAGCGAAGAGTTTTCGTTGGAAGACGGCGGACTGCGATCCGGCATCTTCAGCCATTTTATGATTAAGGGACTGAAGGGGGAGGCCGATATTGATGACAATGGGATTGTAACCATTGTCGAACTATTTGAGTTCGTGCAGCACCATGTTGTCCAATTTACCAGCCGGGTTCAAACCCCTATTCTCACTGGTGATTACGACAAGCGCCTGCCCTTGGCAGCGGTTCGAAAATGGTAGTGATCTGTCCGAGACTCTCTGCATGAGAAATCCATATATGTTAAATATTCGAATATTAGCCAACAATTACTCTGAATTGTCGTATATTTTTTGTACTTTTAGCTCAGTTATGCAACAAAGTGTTATCTTCAATTTTTGCCCCTTCTCCACAAAAATCTCAGGAAAGTATTAGTTCGAGTCTGAATTACAATTTTTTGTGTGTAAGTAAATCCCATATAGGTATGTATCGTAATCTTACAGTCTTCTTAATCCTTTCTCTATTTCCACTGTTGGTTTTCGCCCAGTGTGTTAAAGGTGATTGTAATAATGGTAGTGGTACATTGGAGTACCGCAGCGGTTCGAAGTACGTGGG